>JAJZFK010000057.1 GCA_021805405.1 bacterium | reverse complement strand
TCCGTCATCCCCAGGGTGCGTGAGGCGAAACTGAACAATTGTATCGAATCAGTTGCCGACATTAATTTTCGTTGGTGTCCATGCAGCGCCGCGGCCAAAAGAGGTAGCGGGACATACCCGGAGCTCGTTATTGAATATTTTTGCATCACTAACAAGCGTTAGCCCAGGATTGTGAGCCCGAGAATAACTTGAAAAATCATGGAAGTTGAAAATGGTTTTTTGGGATGGTACCGGGGGGTGAATGAACCCATCGAGGCGCTGCTCACCTGCCCAAAGTTTACCTCGAACCATGTGGGATGGGGCCCCCGGCACAAAACTGTAGGTCTCCTCATCCCAACTAAAAGGACGTATGTTGTATTCGTGAACTACCCAGGACTTCTTGTCTGGGGCAACCCAAACCACGAACGCAAGGTGCCCACTTGGCGGATCGGTGTCTGCTGAGAGGCACATGACTGAACCAACTTCTGGTAACCTGTCGCACGTGCAACCATCCACGTGGTGGTTTTTGTAAGCTTCGATCCAACCAGGCTCCGACGAATGACACGTACCAGCCCACCCGTTTTCTAGGCACCGGCCGTATACGTACCACGTACACTCCCCGCGGAGTCCTTTGAGCGTGTACGGGTTTAATGCCGATGTGAAACACGGACTGTGGTCAGTGTCTCGGTAAGGATCTTTTTGTGCGTGGACCCTTGCAGATAGACTTCCCAATGCAACGGCAATCAGGGACAGTAGGAACATTGTCGTTCCACGATGGTTTACATGACTCATAGCTTGCTTCTCCTAACTTGTGATGAACTTAAACGAATCCGCCTCAAAGTAAGATGTTGTTCGGTTCGACAGCGCAGTGTACCGTCGCGCTTCCGCACTCTAGTAGCTTACCGGCGTACCAATACCGCATTAAGACTGGCCTACCGCACAATTATTGCCGTGGAATCAAATTAACACACCAAACCATTTGAAACTTGATAAATCACCTAATAACGCTGAATAGAAGCTCGAATTCCTAAAATATATCTACACTCTTGTGGTTTTGGTGCGTTAGTACCTACAAAGATGTGCCAGGGAACATTGTGAGTTACGAGCGCCTTGGCAATAAGCTAGCGCATCAACAGACTTCTTATATTAGCCTGCAACGTCCAGAAGGGCACGCCTTACGGGAAACGGCCATGGACCAACTCTGCCAGGGTGGGGGAGGCACTCCAAGAAAGCCAACATGAAAGTACTCTTTACTCCGTATAGCGGAGGATCAATTGCCCATATCGTCCGTTCATTTGTTGTGGCAGATGAGTTGAAACGACGAGGGCACGAGATCTTATTTAAGTGCAGCACAACCAAGCGGAATTTTGTGCAACAGGCGGGATACGATGTATTCGGCAACGGACATCCGGAAGTGAACTTCAACGATGAAAAGGACCAGAGCATTGCCTATATTAAGGCAAACCATTGCCAGATCCTCGCATGGTTAAAGGACGAATTGATGGCAGCCGAGCAGTTCAAGCCTGATATAATCGTAAATTCGCCCAATTTTATGGGCACTCCCGCAGGCAGCAAATTCAAAATTCCCTTTGTGTCAATAATCAATGCGCAGTGGCTGCCGGAGTTTCGAGGGTTGCTGGGACTTGGTATCTCAAAAAACCACATAGGACATCGGGTTATTAGGCAACTTGTGAAGCCGATATTTGCCCAGCGATTTGAGAAAACCTATATGGGAGAGGTGAGTGCATTTTACCGGGAGATGAACATTCCTGCCGTTCCTAGCCGCCATGCGGACATTCATGGAGGAAATCCTGCCATTATTCCTGGTGTACCGCAGTTTGAACCCCTTGTAACCGCAGGGCGTACCGATTTGCACTACGTTGGGCCGCTGTTCTGGCAAGGATTTGAACGGCAGGATTTTGACACTAGCAGTTACTTTTCAGATTGTTCTTCTTTCCGCCCATTTATCTATGTGTCGCTTGGGGGGTCCATTTTCCGGAAACGAACCTACGACGATCTCATTGCGGCATGCGCAAAGCGAACCAACTGGAATATCCTATTGAGCCTAGGGCCAAACTTTAGCCGTGACGATTTTGCGACGGATATGCCTCATTTCGCGATAAGGCCATATGTACCGGGCGTTAAGGCTTGCCAGTTTGCAGACGTAGTGGTGAATACTGGAAGCCATGGAACTGTCATGCAGGCACTTTGGAGCGGTAAACCAGTAATCGCCGTGCCACATAATATCGACCAGGGAAGTATAGCCGCTCGGCTAGTGGAGTTGAAGATAGGTGTGAACCTCAACCCCGTTGGTCTTAAAGACTTTACAGACCGTGATGCCTATTTTAAAAAAGCCACGCAAATTTCCTGGGCCACGATTATGGATGAGATTGAAAAGTTGCTGAAAAATGGCAGATTGCGCCGTAATGCGGAAGTGTTTGGTACTGCTTTAAGAAGGTATCCTTCCGCCGATGTGAAGGCAGCGGACATTATTGAGAATTACGTGATGGCAGGTAAGGTGTAATATGGCAATTGGGATGCGGGTGCATGTAAACGATCGAATGGAAACAAACCTATTATGAAAAGACGGGTCTCTGCTCACATTGCGACCTTTAGTGTCGCACTTCTTGTTGCCGCCATTCGCCTGCTGGCTCAGGGTGGGGCAGTCGAATCACCTGTGAACCTAAGAATCACTAACTACTGCCGCACCAACCTTGGGCAACGTGTGGGTGACGGCACAAACACATCATTCATGGCAGCTGTAAGCACTGCCGCAACCATCGAGCGCTCATTTGTTGATGCACCTCGCGAGGGTGATAAGGTGTGGGGTACCTACATAGAGAAGATAAGCATCGCGGCTGGGAAGTATTGCCTGGCGCTGCAGGCTGGTGCGATGCGCGGCTCACATCAACTAGGAGCCTTTCTAGCGCCCGGTGATGTCCTGGAGTTCGATGGTGTGAGGTTCATGGATCAATACGGAAACAGTGTCGATTACCCGCAACATTATACGACAATCATATCAAAAGTAAGTCCAAATGGACGGTATTGCAGGGTCTACGAGCAGGGCGGCCCCGCCGGAGGATCGGTAATTTTAGCCACCCTCTTTTTACCATCATTGAATGCCGGCTCCATCCGAGCGTACAAACCCGTGAACTTTGTGCCCACCTCGCCGGTGCCCGATCTGCCAATGAATGAGGCGCTGCTAGCATACTGCAGACGAACCATTGGCCGTAAGGTGGGAGGTGGGCAGTGTGCAGAACTAGTTTCTAATGGCCTGCCCGCAATTGGCGCGGCCTGTGGTTTTCGCGATACACCAACACCGGGTTCCTATGTGTGGGGCGCACTGGTCTGCACGTTAAAGGTGATTAATGGGCAACAGGTAGTCATAGCAGGCACCCACAAACGGCCCGAGGTGATTCCAGAGGTCAACTGTATTGAACCCGGAGATATTCTGCAGTTTAGCGGTGCAATGTTTAGGTGGGTAAAGCCTCACGGTTGGGAGGCCATGGCTGCGGCGCACCACACGTCGGTGGTGGATCAGGTCATTCCAGGAACCGATCAATGCAAGGTACTGGAGCAAAATTCTGGTGGTCGGTTGTATGTTACTCACGGATCGTTTCCCTTAAGCGGCATGTACGAAGGGGAAATAAGGGCCTATCGGCCAGTTCCCAATTAGGAGACTTAAGATATGGTGATCGGCGCGCTACGGTGGTTGTGCTCCAAGTTGCAAAAGGGGATATGATAACTACCAAGGCCTCAAAGAAATCATTTGTTATTCCTGAACTGATGGCAATATCTCGTCCTGAGAACTGTCTTTATAGGGTGGTTGGCAGTGTTTCCTACCGGGCTGACCGGAATTAGCTCGTGGGGCACTCAATTCCGTAGACCACCGCGACACGGGTTGCTGGCTTATACGTTAGCGGTACTGAATTTGATTGGATGGCACTCATGCTAGTGCCGTGCAGTTTATAGTATGCTAAGTTTAGGCAGGTGTGGGCCCGAGTTGCGGTGGTCACTGTGCGCAATCGCTTCCGTGCCAAATGTGCACGGTAGTTGCTCCAGTAGAGAGCGTGTGTAACGGGGCCACAGTTGACAGGACGGTTAGGAGCGAGCTGCAGGCCAAATTCAACTGGTCTGATGTTGGGATGACGACCTGATACCGATTGCGCACGACCTGCCCTACAACGCCGTATGTGCGCACTACAGGCCAGTGGTTTGGCAAAGAAACGCCCCGGAGTTCTCCACATTAAATAGGAGAAACCGGGGCGTTACCATCAGCCTATTTACCGTGGCACTTCTTGAACTTC
>JAJZFK010000513.1 GCA_021805405.1 bacterium | reverse complement strand
AGGCATATCCACCTCTTAAAGCAATGCCTGCACCCGCTGTGAAGCCTCACTAACGAGGAGTGTAAGCAGAAACGGCAGCCTTCCTTCAAATAGGAGGGCTGCCGTTATGAGTTACCTGTGCCCAAAATGCGGTTCTACCCGTTAGGTGCGATGAGAGTCGCCATCAATCCACCATATCGCTGCCCAGCTGAATGGTCAACACGAGGTGTGTGCTTGCTTCACGATCCGACTGACCGCTGTGAGTACTGGACTGAAGCTTCATCCACAGTTTGCCATATGCTGCCATGCGTACCACGATGCCCTGCTTTGGTGCTACATTGGCATCATACACAATTTTAATGAGCCCCGTAACGTGCTGATATGTTGCTGCTTTACCTGCACGAGTGACCATGTTAAATGCAAGCGGTGCAGCGAGGACTGCGTGAACATGGCGAGTATTGTATAGCCCAACCCGCTGCGATCCTATGAGCCGCGAATTTACTACAGACCGTGACATCCTGCCATTTACCCGCACATTGAATGCCCGCCTCCACGTATCGCCGTTGCATACTGGGTGAAGTGGAAGAAACACCCCGTGGCTGCTGAGAATCCCTTCGCCAAGTATCCTGCCCAATGCAGGCACATTTTCGTCGATAGCAGGAAGCTTGACAGCTTTAACAAACTCACCTAAGGGTGAGAACTCCAGAAGCGATTTGCTGTTGGTGGTTGCAGGTGTAAACGATTTGCCATCCGCAAGACCCTGCCCAGATATAGTCTGCACAGAAATAACGCCATCGCCGTTAGGAAGCACCTGCTTAACCGTCTCCTGTTGCAACAGCGCTTCATTAATGCTCACGAGTGGCTTTCCAGTTGCAGAACCAGTTCGCGTTGCAGTTATCGTGATCGCAGTTTGGTACCGATGTACCGCCCCGGGCAGATATTTTAACCGCAGTAATACGGGCTTACCAGCGCTTCCCACCGCGCCAGCAGAGTAAGGAAGGACAGTAAGAAACGAGGATATTAACCAGAAATTGCGATTCACTCTCAAGATTTAGGCTTACCTTTACTAAGTGTTACCAACATCCTTCCAGTTACATCGATGGGCCCGCTCTGAAATTGAGCATCAACCGACTTGGCATCCGCTGCGACCGGTGTGCGTGTAAGATGCACAGTGAGGTCGTAACGTCCGCGCGACAGTTCCACTACTTGCCCAGCAGTCGGGTTAGCTGCTACAAACTGCATTGTGCTCTTCAGCAGAACTGTACCAGCCAGCTTTGTAACAGCCTTACCAGCAATGGTCGTAGATTCGCCTGCAGCGTTGAGCGTGTCGGCAATGTTAGATTCTGCGGATTGAGTTACTGCCAATATTACGCTATGTGGTTGTTGATCGGCGCTTGAAAGCGTGGTGGAATAGTGGACGTCTGCTGGTGATGACCCTATCACCCCTGTGTTATTGCTCCACGTGGCTACAGGCGTTACACCCTGAGCGGGGAAGATTACTGGCATCATAAGGGTGAACAGTTTACGGAGGTCAAAGCCGATGTTGACTTTGATCAGATTGGAATTTTTGCTGAGAATGCGGGTAATCGATCCATCTGGTTTCAGTATTACTTTGCTGTCCAATGCACTCTGAACGGTGGTCAAATCAATCGGGTATGGTATTTCGTTGTTAGGGTCCGGCTTCGCATCAAGCTTTATGCGCTTGGCAATGAGGCTGATATCCGCGTGCGTAACCGTAAAACTTACGGTTGTACCCTCAGCATTGCTGGCTAACACGTGTGAGTCGTATGTCAGGACCGCTGCGAGATGTACCGGGGGATTTCCAGGCTGGTCGAATGGCGGAAACCGACCATCAAAGAGCGCCTTAACCGTGTATATTCTGTGAGTACCTGGCGTTAGTCCGTAGGTTATTGGACCCTGTACTGCGGCTGCATTAGCGGATGATCCTGCGCATAATGCGACAAGTATGCCTAGGGTTGGCACTACGAGCCTAGAAATGAAAGTCATCTAAACAACCTCCTGTAATGGTGCGATTGTACCTTGACTGGTTTCATGCTGTCAAAAGTACAAAAGACCATACGTTCGAACGCCGCGTTGTAGTGCTACTGCCTCGAGCACCGCACAACGAACATATCGTATTATTAAGGTGACCACAGGTGGACTCCGCTGCCAATCGCACCTGCTTCGTTCTCCGATATTTGTAACTGATTTAAAATCAGGGTAGTGGAGGACATCGCATTTAAATAGTCTTTTAGCATCTGTGACTTTACTAAGGTAATTACCGTATAAATGAAATTTAACAACTCCTTAACAACAACTAAGCTATTAATAACATTGTCTTAACATAGATGTTTCATACTGTTTCCGAAGTTAAATTTGACAAGGATGTTGTCTCTTCGGCTGCACAGGTGCGTTGCGACCGTCGTGTGCGGAACGAAACAACTTTCAGTCGCAAGTCTTAGGGGAGAAATCCAACGATATGAAGAATCAACGCGCTAAAACCGGTTTTACACTCATTGAGTTACTGGTCGTGATCGCAATAATCGCGATTTTAGCGGCAATTTTGTTCCCGGTATTCGCGCAGGCTCGTGAAAAGGCGCGCCAGGCATCCTGTATCTCCAACCTTAATCAGATGGGTTTGGCGAGCAGCATGTACGTTCAGGACTATGACGAAACGTTTTACCCACACCGCTGGAACTCTGGGCCGAACTCGAACCCGTTTCTTTCAATCCTGAACATTCCTTGCGGGGGTGCAATTAGCGGAGTTGCCTGCAACAAAACGTTCTGGATCAGCCTGCTTCAGCCGTATGTAAAGAATTACCAGATCTGGAAGTGCCCATCAAATCCTAACAGCTTTATTGAAGAGGGTACGCCGGGCGTTCTGTGCGGCGGTGCGGCAAACGCATCCAGCATTGGATGCGGCGGTGCGGGTTATGGTGGCCAGAACAGCTACGGGCACAATGATGTGTGGATGAGCCCAGCAGCCAACTTTGCCACTCCCTTCGGTGGTGCAGTGGCCACAGTGGCAGATGCTAGCGTACCGCGACCTTCCGGCACCATCATGATTGTTGACGCATCTTACTACGGCGCAGCTCCCGACCTCTGCAACGCCAGCGGCAAGCTCTTTAACGCTGCACCAATTGGTGGAGGTAACACTCCTACGTCGTCCGGTAATAACGCAGATTGTGCTTATGCTAATGGCCAGTCATCTCCTGCGACGTTTTACTCCAACTATTGGATGAATGTGGGCAACTCACGCTACAGCTGGAATAACGGTACAATGGAGTCCGTTCCAACAGCACTAACCTTGGGTCCACAGCGCCACAGCGGTATGATTGACGTTCAGTTTGTAGATGGCCACACAAAGGCGATACCGTACGATCAGGTTATTGGTAACATCTGCCTCTGGACAACCGATAGCAACGCTGCGCATCCTTGGTGCAACTAATCTAGCATCCGTCCAGTGTCAAAGCCGGAGACCGCTCAATGCAGTCTCCGGCTTTTTCATCTCTCAACGTTGTACCCCGCTCCGCAGCACCGCAAATGGATGTAAGAGTGGTCTAACCGAACGACTGACGACACGATACCACGAGAGATTCCTGTGTGACTGCCGTAACCCTGGTTCACCATACACGCGGCTACAATGAGGCGCAGTTTCCAGTATTAAGCTGGCAGCAGGCGACTGCTAAGCTCTACAACTGGCCTTTATCATCCACTCATCTACTTAAATGGGTGCGCGCCATTTAGCAAACGGACGGCTTAATAAAAGAGACCGGTCGCATTCAACAGTGTAACCCACGCTCGCCGAATTCTATTGCGAACATGTGAATGGTCGCACACGGTTTCATTCTCATTTTGACGTGCCCGTGCTTCTACGTCATCCGCTACAGCCGTATCAGCTAATCGTGAACTTCCATCCCGTCACAACAGACGACTACGTTCGGTTAGAAATGAATTACCAAATACAAAGTGGTCCGCAGCACTTCGGCACGTAGTGGCTTGGCGCCTGCATCCCAGTCGCTCAGCACGTGTCGCGTCAGGCCCTGGCCCAGATCATGGTCGGCCGGCTTGTGGGTGTGGCCGTGTATCAGGGTGGGGGCATGCGCGCTTTGCAGCCACGTACGCGCCATCGGAGCGTCAACATCGGCGTAGCTCACGCCGCTGCGCTTGCGCTCCTCGCTGTGTTGGCGCAAACCGCGGGCGATGTGCCGGCGCTGGGCCAGGGGCTGAGCCAGAAAGGCCTGTTGCCAGGTCTTGGTACGAACCTGGGCGCGGAAAGCCAGGTATTCGCGGTCGTCCAGACAAAG
>JAJZFK010000309.1 GCA_021805405.1 bacterium | reverse complement strand
GTGGTTGCCGTCAGCACAGTCCATCATTTCTTCGGCCCAGGTCTTGCAGCAATAAATCGGAAAATGATAGTCCGGCAAGTTCTGGCTAGATTGTGCAATACAATCACATAGGCGCAATTCGCGGCCAAGAGAGTTTCCACCACCGAGATATTCCCAATTATAGTTCCCTCTTTCGCTGTCAGGGTCATTTGGATTCTTGCTGTAGGTCGGCGGTGCAGGATTTGGCATTGGACCTGCGTTTAGGCGGCCCGGGCCCCAAATGCCGCCGGACGGGCTCGGGTAGAATCCGTAGGAAACCAGAGGAAATTCGTGCCCCTTACCAGCGCACGGATAACCTGGTATCTGACACTGGATAAGGTCGAAATGTATGAACCAGTGAGGCACGCTAGGTACGACTCTCATCTCAGCTAGCCCGCTGGGGTCGTGGCCTGTAACCGGGTTCTGCCTGGCGTAGGCGTAGAGGTTTGGTTCAGCGCCGCTAGGGTCTCGCGTTAGGAAGCTGGCGTGCGCAGGGCTGTAGTAACGGTAGGTAAGCAGGCACAAGCCGCTTTCGGCATCGGTGTAGTACCCAAACTGCGCGCCATAGCCAAACGGCCTATTGCCCCAGTTAGTGCTGGATGCGGCACCGTAGCTGTCGTACATGGCGGCACCAATGACATTACCGCTGCTGTTCAACTGCTGCACGGCGTTGCCTTGTGGATCGAAAGCGTAAAACACGCTGCCGCTGGCCGTGTGCCGCGAAAGATATCTCGCCGAATCGCCCCGCGTGGTAAAAGGTAATTTGAGGACGTGTTGGTTTACGTCGGCCATTCGGTAATTCATTATCTACAACCGCCGCATATTCGTTGGTTGGTCTCGCTGCAACCGTTGAAGGAAACGAACTTCCACCGGGCTGAGCGGCTGAAAGGAACGGATTAGAATTGACGTTCTGTGTGTTACTTTACCTAGATATGAACCCTTATGGTTTATTACAGCGACCTGAATTCCTCCGAAGGCATCCGAAAACATCAAAAACCAAATATCCTTTGTAACAGGTTCGATTGTTAGCAGATTGGCTCCCGGAAACAGTACAGCAGGAGGTAATACGTGGACTTCCATATGCGGACCATTGGATACCGCAACTTGCCCTAAGGAACGTACTGTAGTGGCGATCTCACCACTGGCGCTGTCATAATCCCACCGTGTCCAGTCAATTTGCATATCGTTTGGTATCAATATTGGTTGCAGCGGCACAAGGTCACGATACAACTCCAGGCTGCCGTTCCTTCGAAGCATCGCTACTCTACTTGCCCCTGGAGTGCCGCGCACCCCCACCACATCCTTAAGGTCTATCCGCTTAAAATCGGCTAAAGCGATGGCAGTGACAGGCCCTTCTGTTGCTAGGGCGCCATCGGGACGACCTGCATTATTAAGTTCCCAATTCTCTACGAACACGTAGTGTGCGCCTAGCACTACCTTCGAGCCCTTAATGTGTATAAACACCGCTCTGGACGCCGTACCTCCGGTAATGACAAGTAGGCCATCGCGCTGTGGAGGCTCGTTATCTTCTCCAAATGAGAATGTCCCCGATTTGTAAGGCTCATTAGCCGGCGGTTGTGTGTACCTCGCAAGTACGCACAACGCCGACGGCGATACTGCCACGGAAATTGGTCTATATCGTTTTGGAAGCTCAGGAAATGCGAGATGCTGCACCCTATCGCCATCAATCATCTCCACTTTTCCATCTCCACAAATCAACACAGTATGGTGATACCTTCGAACATACAGATCAGCACAGCCGTGGATCCACCACGAAAGGGCGAGGCCAACCGCACCGATGGCGTATAGCATACAGTATCCTGACTTGACTAGTCGTGAACCTCTTTTACCGAGAAGAAAAATCATTCGTTTCATCATCACAACTCGAACCACCCACAAGTGTTATGCCTACTAATGTCCGAACCGTTCATTCCACTACCATAGGACGCACATTCAAACATCTGACCAGCCCAATCGTAGCACACATAAACAGGGAACCGATAATTTGGGAGGTTCTGAGACGATTGGGCGATGCAGTCACAAAGTGCTAACTCGAAACCCAAATTGTCATCGCCACCGAAACACCCGTTAGGTTCTAAACCGCTGGCAGGAGGGCTGGAACCACCGTAGTTCTCGTTACCTCCAGGCGCCCTGGGATCCGGCTGTCCACTAAATCCACCGTTCAGCTCGCCAGGTTCATTCCATTCATCAGAACCATGTGGCCAGAATCCAAAACTGCTGCGGTGTTTCTTGTTACAAGGAAACCCAGGAATTTGGCATTGGATAAGGTCGAATCGAATGTACTCGTGGTCAGGAAATCCTGGAAGAGCCGGCACAGCTATTATGTCAGCAAGGCCGTTGGGGTCGTGGCCAGTAACCGGGTTCTGCCTGGCGTAGGCGTAGAGGTTTGGCTCAGCGCCGCTAGGGTCTCGCGTAAGAAAACTGCCGTGCGCAGGGCTGTAGTAACGGTAGGTAAGCAGGCACAAACCGCTTTCGGCATCGGTGTAGTACCCAAACTGCGCGCCATAACCAAACGGGCTGCTGCCCCAGTTAGTGCTGGATGCGGCACCGTAGCTATCGTACATGGCCGTGCCAATAACATAGCCGACGCTGTTTAGCTGCTGGACGGCGTTGCCCTGCGGATCGAAAGCGTAAAACACGCTGCCACTGGAGGTATGCCGCGAAAGCAAGCCTGTTGCACCGAAGGTGTTTACTGCCGCAACATTACCACTGGCATCCAGTTCGCACACCGGTTGTGTTCCGTCGTAAAGATAGTAGGTTCTGCCCGCAGAGGATTGCTTCCACGCGCGTCGCCCATTCCCATCGTATCCAAATGTGAGGGAATTCCCGTAGCCAACCAGCCGGTCTTCGGCATCGTAGGAACATGCGCTGCCATAAAAGCTGGAAGGATCGCCTTCCGCGTCGTAGGTGTTCGCCGCATTCTCATCCGAAACACCGAACGTTTGCAGCACCCCTTTGAAGGTTGTGAGGTTGCCTGCGGGGTCGGTTGCGAACTGTTCGCTGTATCCACCCAATCTGGTTGACTGTTCTTGGGTAATTCTGTTCTGACTGGTGTAGTCGTACTGGGTGGTACCGCTGTATGCCGCTATACCTCCGACGGCTGCGGTCTCACTGGTACAATTTCCTGGGCTATCATAGGTTAGCTCGCTGCCACTCCCAACAGCACCACCGAACTGGCTTAATATGCTGTTATTAGCGGGAAGCCTATTTGCAAGCTCCATGACAAAACCACGAGGGTTGTACGTATAAACTGCATTTACGGCATTAGCCGATTGTTGTGACCAAAGCCACCCGTTATCGAGATACGACCAGGTGAACTGTTCGCCCAAAGGATTAGTAAGCCCGGTAAGCGCACCCCTGCCGTCATACGTATAATCGAATGAACCAGCAGGTGTAGTCATGCTAGAACGCGAGCCATCTGGATAGTAGTTATAATCCAATGACTGTTTGGGCAGCCCTGTGTAAGTGGTATTCACCTCTATTCGCGAATTGTTATCGTCATAGGATTCGCTCATACTTCCGGTGGGGTCCGTCATGGCAGTGACCCGGCCATAGCTGTCATAACTTAACGCAATGTCGCTAGACGGGTTCGCTGGGTACTGCACCGCGGTTAGCTTGCTTTCCGGGTCGTTATAAACAAAGTTGGTAATAATGCCCCGAGCGTCGATCCTTTGGAGAATGTTGCCATTGGCGTCAAATGCCACGAATTGCCTGCTCGTGCCGTCTGGTTGCGTGATGCTGCTCATGTACCCCGCGGTATTGTATGCAATGTTAGTGGTATGACCATTGCCATCGGTGCGAGCGATAAGCCGGTAAAGACCGTCATAGGTAAACGTCTGAGGGAATGTACTGCCGGACACGCTGAGGCGCTCACCATTTTGACCGTAGGCTATTGATGTCTGCCGGACCAGGTTGCCTGCCTCATCATAAAGGTTGATGGCGGTTTTGGGCCCGCCGACATAATCGTACCCCCACTCTTCGGACGCCCTGCCGGTACCAGTCTGCCCCGTGGCAGGGTATTGTTCAGATGTGGGTTGATTTGCCAGGCTGTACGTTACATCTAGCTCATTCCCAAGGGCATCAATGTCGGCGGTTTCGTTCCCTCGCGGGTCGTACCGAAGATGATGCACTTTACCCAGGTTGTCCGTAATGGTTATCGGCTTTCCGAGCCACTCGGGCTGTTGGTAACCACCGTCATTTGTATATCTACACGTGGTTGTTATTGCAGTCGGCGAATTGTTGTCAGGCGT
>JAJZFK010000132.1 GCA_021805405.1 bacterium | reverse complement strand
GCAGGTAGAGAATGGTAAGCGAGGGCATGCTGCTATCGCTCTCGTATTTGTGGAGCTGCTGAATGTAGAGTGCGGCACGTAGCTGGTCCGGTATAACCAGGTTCCAACCAGGGAAACTTTTCACGGTATGCCGCCACAACCTTTGAATTCCCAGCGATTGCTGAAACGTGAACTTCCGCTGCCCATTGAGGTACTCGCCGTATAGCACGCGAAAGCTGGCCGCTGGCTGAGGAGTGGAGTAGACCATCTCGCCAAAGTTCACAACCGATAGACCGTGGGCCAACGCATCGTCCCAGATGAAGCCGCTGGACGAATAGGTGATTGGATCATCGCCAAACGTGTAGCTGCGGGTAAAGCCGCCAAACGCCTTCTCAAGATGGTCGGTACTGTTGCCTTCGGTCAGCCAGCTATGCCCATCCGCGGAGATGGTTCCGTTGCAGTAGTAATTGTCCAGTAGTTCAAAATGGCGAACCAGGCTGTGGGCATTGGGTGTCACCTTGTCGCCATACATAACAAGGGCACTATCACCATTGCCTCGCCGTACATCGCCCAGCACCTGATCGTATGTTCTATTCTCGCGAATGATATAGACCACATGGTGAAAAACGGATGGATTATGCCAGCTGGCAGGCACCGGAACCGGAATTGCAGATGCGTGCCTGGATAGCCGTGGCCTAACGTCCCCCAACGTGCTTGCAACGATCGCGTTATAGCTATGAAGTTGCGACGGGGTTGGTAAAGGTATGCAATCTACGGTGCCCAGGTAGTCGAATACGCTAAACCCCTTGGCCCCCTTTGGCTTCAGTCGTGCTCCCACGCCCTTCACGTCCGCCACGCACAGTTCGCCCCCGGCAACTACCATGCTGCCAGGGTACCAACCCGTGGGCAGCCAGCCTACCGAATGGCTAATTAAGCCACTTGAGTGCAGCGCGAGTACATCCACAGCATTGTTACCGGCCGCTGCCACAAAGAGCCGTTGATGTTTTGGACCCATAACGAGCGCATCTGGCATGCTGCCAAAGAGCATAGGTCGCCAGGGGTGCAGCGTCACTGTTTGCACAAGGGTATTCGTGGTGGTATCGATTACCGAGACAGTATCGCTGTTCGCATTCGCAACGTAAAGCTTATGCCTCATAGCATCCAGCTGAAGGTCACATGGGTGCAGACCCACGGGTATGCGCGTGATAACCTTTAAGGTGACAGTGTTCACCACCGATACCTCTCCAGTATCCGCAACACCGCGGCGGTCTATAGGAACGGCAGTGCCCGCGGACTTCGCAGTCAATTCGTCACTCAACGGATGCCTGCCGCCCCAGTCGGTAACGTAAGCCGTCGTTCCGCCTGGGGAGAGCGCGATCCCCCAGGGCGCAATGCCCACAGAAACATGCGCCACCACTTTGCAGGAAGCGAGGTTAACGACCTCCACGCTGTTGGCTATGGAGTCGCAAACCCATGCCATCTTCGAGTCGCGGCTCAGTGCGATACCACAAGGCATTGCGGCGCCATTTTCGTGCAAGCCAGGCAACTTTACGCTACCGTGCCAACCATAACCACTAGCATTTCGTTGCGCGATGTAAAGGCTGTTGCCGGCGCTTGTGGCAAGAAGCATCCTGGCGTCAGCGGTTACAACAATACCGTGCAATGAGCCGCCACCGTGCGGAAAACCTAGCCGTTGTATCACACGCAAGCTGGTTCTATCCAGGACCTCGATCCCTACGTTGTCCTTTACAAAAATCAACCGACCCGTTTTATCCGTGCAGATATCCACGGGACGCGTTGGTAGAGGTATACTCCTGCCTGCGGGATGAATAACCTGCCCATCTGGCAGCAGTATGCTGCCCTTTACCTTGCCAACCTTAGCCGAACCAGGCAGCATCGCCGCTACGGCTAGTACCGCTAGTAGATTTGACCTCATTCCAGCTCCCTGCTCTTACGTTATATAAGGGATTATAAACTATTAGCCTGGCCCGTAAAACCAGCCACCCAGAAATCTCACGGTAACGCCCCATCCACTTCGCGGTTACGAGGAGGCGCGAAATAAAGCATCGAAATTCGTGGAAGTTACCTTATGAACTTCGGTATCTGAGCAAGCGAACCTAAGAGGTACACCTCTCCCTTTGGGCAGCACAGGTAGAATGTCGGTGTACCTTGAATTCCCAGCCGCTTGCCATCACGTAAATCGCGGGTAACAATCGACTTAGCGGTAGTGGCCAATGCAAGGGTAAACCGTTTTTGAGGCAGTTTTAAAGCTGCCGTTAACGAACTCAGGTGTTTACTATCCAATTTGCCATTCGCGGCAAAAAGCGCATCGTGCATCGGCCAGAATTCACCCAGACAACCTGCTGCCTCGGCCCTGAGTGCAGCGGACATGGCGTACGGATGCACAGCGGTGAGTGGATAATTGCGAAACACAAGGCATAGTCGACCCTTATATCCTTTTAGCAACGACATAACCTCCCTGTTGGCATCAATACAAAACGGGCGTTCATAGTCTGCAAATTCACCGACAGTGTACGCACGAGATTCTGCTCCTCGTGCGTGAGGATGCGGCCCCATAACCGTCGAGGGTGTAAACGTAATAAGGCGAGGAGGCGGCGCTTTAATCGCTGGAAGGTGGGGTTTATGCACCCAGGCGGCATAGAATAGGCCGACAGCAGAGATTGCAACGAACAGTATCATCCGCCGCTCACCGTATGTTAAGCCCAGGTTACCCTGCGGGGTGTTCATCTGGCAGGCACCGTGTACAAATCATGCTTGTACCGGAAGCTAATATGCGAACAGTCGGGCTGCCACCTAATCTCATCCAATTCTATACCGCGTACTGTAAACGGGATGGTACCAACGACTTTGCAGTCAGTTCCATCCGGCCAGCCCACCACAATGTACATGCTATCATTATTCATAGCCAATAGTGCCATCCGTCCACGTTGGTTGATGGCAACTTGATAATCACGGAGGTGGTCGTACGTCTGGAATTTCCAAACTGCCAATGGGTGAGCCGGGTGAATTACATATCGTTGTAGGCCTGTTTGCGATATGAGGGCAGGATCATTTCTGCCTGCTCCCGGTCGCCCTGGGTAAAACATTTGGCAATTCGAGGAGGTACAGAGAAGGTCGTAACCCGGCTGGTATTTAATGGGGATAATTGGTCCACGGATGTAAAGCAGCTTCGTCTCTTTTGGTTTGTCTACGTTAAACACCATGTAACCTGTTTCAACTAGATACCCAGCTTTGTTACGCTGCTTAGAGGAGAATACAACGACGACCCATCGCCGACTGCCTGGCAGCCAGTCCTCATCTCCAGCCAGCATGTCAGCCCTCACGGGCCACGTTAACAACCTGTTTCCATCTATCGACGAGCAATAAAACGTGGTGCCATGGTCATAATTGTTCCATAAAAGCCAGCGGCCATCAGGCGAAAGCCGAGCAATGGTATCCTTTGGTAAGCACCTATGACGATTAAATTGAGAGGAGAGACCAGTAAGCGGTACCGAATGGTGATTGAGGATATTAAAGCGCACAAACTGAACCTTATGTTTAACTGTGCGGGCTAGCAAGAGGTGGTTTTCGTCCAGCCACTGATACGTATAGGAATCATTAACGCCGCCCTCTAGTGTCGTATACCCGCGGAGATTTAACACCTTTGTATAGACGCTTAACAGCAAGGGGGGACGGCGATAGACAACCACTGCACGCCACAACGCGGCCGTTAGGGCAATGACGCACGCTACGGTAATAACCTTACGACGTTTGCCAATGAGGCGCAGCGCTTTGTTAAAAACGGAGTTCATTGATTACCCCTTCAGGTACCAACAATTACCCGCAAAATGAAGTTGGAGAAACACTGTTAACAGCTCACCGCAGGAGGAGCCAGCCAGCACTCGCAATTAATATCCCCAGCAACGATCCCATGATGCAGAGAAACCGAAGACGCAATTCAGACCTGTTACCCATATAGCAAAGACCTGCTAGTTTTGCGGGCAGTTAGTAGCAGCACGCGCACAAAAAAGCAATGTCAAAGTGACGTTGAATGTTAGTGTGCCGTAAAGGAATGGAAGAAGAAGTGGTCGAACGATAACGTACTGCCATTTACAATACCACCTTTAATACAGGCGTAACGTGCACGGTAAAGCCGCAATACAAACGTATTTCCTCATTTACGAACAACTACCAATTTCCCAAGCCTGCATGAACGTGTTGATGTTGATCGATACGCTGGCAATCTAGTTTGCCAAGCTTAGAACCAACCTGTAATTAACGCCCACGCAGCTAGCCAATTATACTCCCCCCCCGCTTGTCAAGCCC
>JAJZFK010000536.1 GCA_021805405.1 bacterium | reverse complement strand
TTGCAACCACAAAGCAGTAGAGCCATCTTCTCCCACTCCCTCCTTCAGCGCCGAAGGCGCGCCCGGAGGAGGGGTCGACGCGAAAGCGTCGGGGGAGGAGTCGCTGCGAGGGCCCGATGTTCTTCACCAGCTTTGAAGTTGCGCTCACGTTGAAGAGACTCCTCCCCGGCCCTGCAGGGCCACCCCTCCTCCGGGCACTCGCTACGCTCGTTGAAGGAGGGAGTGCAGATGGCGCGGCTGCACAGTGAGAGCACCGCCGGATTTTCGTTGCAACCACAAAGCAGCAGCGCCATCTTCTCCCACTCCCTCCTTCAGCGCCGAAGGCGCGCCCGGAGGAGGGGTCGACGCGAAAGCGTCGGGGGAGGAGTCGCTGCGAGGGCCCGATGGTCTTCACCACTTTGCGGTGGCACTGCTTACGGCGAAGAGACTCCTCTCCGGCCGCAGGGGCCACCCCTCTACCGGGCACGCGTGGACCTGGTTCCCCTGCGGCGTTGCGTGTGGCGCTGGCGAGCTGGTGGAGCAGGGCAGCGTACTTGCGTTGGCACCACGGGGTGTGTTGGCAAAGAGCCAGTTTTTGCGCCCAATAACAAACGACTTATTAGACCGCTTTGCACGGTTATTGTCAACTTCAGCGTTGCCACCCTGCAGAAAGGTATTGTGACTAAGCCATAACGACGTTCTCTCGACTCAAAACCTTGCTGCAAACACCAATCATCTTAAGAGCGACCGCACTGCTCACCTGAACCTACACGAGCAGCCCAATGCGCGCGAATCTCAGGACGTGTGGACACTTCAAAGCTTCTCGTTGTTATACGTTCCGATATTATCCACTCTTCATTCAATAATCTCAATGTGGTGCCTTTTTACGCTTATGGTGATTGGCACCGGGTCTGGTATGTAGTGGGTTGCTGCGCATGCGAGAGCCCATCTATTACAACCAGCTCGATTAAAGGTTAAACAGGTGCCGCACCGCCTCTCGATCAACGGTCTTAGCAGCTTGTTCCACCCAGTCTCGGGGAGTGCGGCCAAGATCGTCCGCTAAGTCAGGATCTGCTCCGTGGTCTAAAAGGAGTTTAATTGTCTGTAAGAAGCCGGCCCTAGCGCTGCAGTGGAGTGCAGTTGGGCGCCCCAGCGCGGAACCGGATGCCTCAAACCTGTCGTTTACCATTCCTCCGTGCCGGAGGAGTGCGGAGACGTAGGCAGGGTCATCTCTTCTACCCTGATTACCCGTACACGAGATTGGTATCCAGCTGCCAGATCTATCGATACGTGCGCCTGCGCCTGTTAGCATAGACGCCAGGTTTTCATTCATCACCCATCTACCTGGCCCCACATCCCTTGCTGCCGCACCGTACTGTAGTAACGTGGCCACCATTTCAATCTGTTCATGTGCTACTGCAACCCGAAGCGAGCGGTTTAAGCCGCGGATTGGGTCAGCTGCTGAAGCCGCTTGGGTGAGGAGAACCTGCAGCGCGTGTGCACTCCCGCCGGCTACCGCATGGTGGAGAGGGGTGATATCGAGGACGTCTACAGCGGGATCGCGCACCTGTGCACAGCCTGGGTCGTGGGCGATATCCTCTTGCAGTGCGCCAATATCCCCTAGAAATGCATGGGTAAAAACGTCCTCTTGTGCCCCGTGCTGCAGCAAGAGCTTCGTTATCTCTGTTCGTCGATTTAGCCTTGCTGCGCAAAGAGGCGTTACGAAAACAAGTGTTTCGTCATCCCTACTCCTTGTGAGTGAGATGGAGGAGGGCTTGTCTACATCCACATCCCGTTCGATAAGAAGCGCAACCACGGGAGTGCGTCCCGAAAGTACTGCAAGGTGCATGAGTTTTGCAGCCAGCGGAACCGAGGCCAGCACATCGGGTGCATGAGCCAGTAAGACGCGTAAGGCGTCGACCTTTCCGGCGCGGGCAAGCTCTATCGCGTCTGCCGCAGGGCGATAGCGCAAACAGGTTCCGTGGGTGTGTGCCCGTAAGGCTGTAGGTGTGTCCTTCTCGTTTATAAGCGCAAATGCTAGCGCCCGTACCTCGTGGAGAATCAAGGCGCAGGCTTCGGCATCTGGAACTGCCCACATGATCGCATCACGAAAGCATGCCAGCCATTGTTCGGCACGTTGCTTTGTGATGGGAATTAGGTCGTGCCGGTGTTTTAGTGGCACATAGGCGGTGTCGCTGTAGAACGGCGCGCCACCAAGCCATTCTAAAAAGAAGCGCTTCTGTTCCTGGCGTCCTCTCTCCATATCGCGCCCAAACAGACTGCGAAGGTCGGTATTCTTGCCTATTAGCGTGTACAAGGTATCCACAAGAACTTCGATTGTTGAGGTACCGCCAATGCGCGCCAGCATGTTGGTACCGTCAAACGGCCGGTGTGAGCCTGGTTGCGCAAGAAATCGCCTGTGTTCCAGAGCATTTATAGCCATTTTGGACGCGGCTCCACTGGGGTACTCTAACCCTCCTGAACTCGTCTGTTGAAGCCCGTTTAGAGCCTAGATAACTTATTTAGAGCGTACCACAAAGAAGTGCCATGACACCACATTGTAATTTTGGTGGCCCACCAGGTTGTTGGAAGACGTTAACCCCGCAAGTGAGGTTGCGTGCCCCCTGCCACTAAGACTGTTCACATTGGTGCGCGTCTAAAGTGGCCGGTACTACACACTAGTAGCGCCGCGATTCCGCACACCATGCCGCCAATCTGCATGGCCCTGCCCGGGCCGAAATGCTGTGCAATAACCCCCATGAGGAAGGTGCCTAATGGCAGGCTGCCACCGAAAACCAGCGCCCAAATCCCCATGATGCGTCCCCTTAAGTGGTCAGGAGACTCTGTTTGAATGATGCTGTTACCAATGGAGTAGAAGAGTATGATGCCGCCACCAGCGACAAAAAGGAGGGGGGCGGCGGTTGCAATATGGTGCGATGCTCCAAAGAAGATGATGCTTAGGGCGTAAACGAGTACGCCTATGTAGAGAGTTCTCACACGCACGATCTGCGCTCCACGGGCCGCAACGGTCAGTGCTGCCACGCATGCACCCAATCCATTTACCGCCAGCACCCAGCCGTATCCCCGTGCGCCCATGTGAAGCTGCGTAACAACGAACGCCGAAAGCTGCGACTGATAGGCCCAGCCGCCCAACCCCATGATAGAGAGCAACAAAACAGCCTGTGCGATGGTAGAGTTCGTTCGCAGGTATTGGAAGCCTTCAAGCGTGTACTTCCAGCCGCGGTTGCCAGGTTTGCGTTCGAAATGTGCGGCAGGTAACTTAATGCAGAAAAGCGCGTAGAGCACCGCCAGATAGCTAAGCGCGTCAACAAGAAAGCACCAGGGCGCACCCACTGTGGCGAGCAACAGACCGCCGATGGCGGGACCAATCACCCGCGTTGAGTTCACCATAGCGCTGTTGAGTGCGATGGCGTTAACCAGATCGCCTTTTCCTACCAGTTCGACCATAAGTGTTTGACGTGCGGGCATTTCAAAGGTGGTGGAAAGCCCCCACAGCACGGAGAATATCATGAGATACGCCACATGTACGGCGCCGTGAAAGAGCATGAGGGCCAACGTTAACGACGATAAGAGCGAAAACCAGCTAGTGACCTTGAAAATGAGGATCTTGGGTACCCGATCCGCAAGTGCCCCCGCGTAGATGGCTAGCAGGAATATCGGCAGCGAATTCAGCATGAATACCATACCCAGCCATAGTTCGGAATGAGTGAACTGGTAGGTTACCCATGCCAAAGCTGCCGTTCGCGTCCAGGTGCCGATAAGCGAGACAGACTGGCCGCTGTAGAAGTATCGGTAGTTCGGGTTTTTCAGAGCCGAAAACATATTGCGCCAGCCGGCCTTGGGTTCATTAGGCATCTCGGTTGGCTGGTTAACAGTTACAATCTGTGCCTCGGTACTCTGGTATTCTGCCACGCCTAGTTGCCCTGAGCGCGAATGTACTCGTCTACCGTTACAACATCCGCCTGCATGGGGAAGACTTTCTCCGTGAGCACGCGGTGAACTTCAGCATCATTGTCATAGCAGGCATCCTTCAAAACAGTGCATCTGTAATCCAGGTCATATGCACGTCGCAATGTAGAGAGAACGATACCGCTGGTCGCGATGCCCATAAGAACCAGGTGCTCTATTTTTCGCGCACGGAGGATGAGGTGCAGCTCGTTCTCTGTGAAACCACCAACACGCTGCTTGTACACTACAAGGTCGCCAGGGCGATAGACAGCCTCGTGAAACTGCGCACTTTCGCTTCCTTTTACGAAGAGATTATTGGTCTTAACTCGTTGGAAGGCGTTCTGCAGATCCGAGATTTCT
>JAJZFK010000339.1 GCA_021805405.1 bacterium | reverse complement strand
CATTTACGCCATTAAAATCTTCATTAAACGAATAGAGCCCCCGTAGGTAACCTCCATCATGCGGGGCCCTAAAACTCGCTATAAGGCCCCACTTTCCTCGTTCCGGAAAGTAAAAATAGCCACTGTACACGGTAAATTCCCCTTCCGGCTGTGCAGTAACCATGAACTTGTAGGTCTCATTCTTGTGCCAGTGGTATACAAGGTGGCTATGCAAACCGGTACCCTCATTACCAAATCCGCCTACAAATACGCCCTTGCCATTCGCGACTAGCGTTACGCGGTTATCAGCAGCAACAAGACTTCGGTGAATGGGCTGAGATCCACTATCCCATACTGAAAAGATAATGCGTCGCTCTGTGGGACTGTTAACCTGAATTCCAAAGTAGCCGCGCGAAAAGCCGCACGCCATATAGTACGACCATAGCGGTGTACGGCGTACCGTGACTTCGTTGTAAAAGCGCGTAATCTTGGAACCTGCAGGGTATTTGTACCAGAGGTGCACCGATGGGCATGCACCATTTGGACTCGTGCTGAAGTGGGACTCGCGTACCGCAGGACCGCTTAACTCCAGCGATTGTGGGTTACCAAATGTTGCGCCAGTGCGCGATATCCCCGTAAGAACAAACTTGTACGTTGACGGTGCAGGAATCGTGTACGATCCAAAATCAGCCGTCACAGGGCTAGCATCCCCATGAACTGTGACGGACCGACATACTCCTGCTATTAGCATCTGCAGATGAACCGTTTGGCCAGCGGGTAGTAGAAGTGCAACTTTCACCTTAAGCTTGTCAGGTTGACGGATAACTCCATACCATACAATACTTTCACGGCCATTGTTCCAGTCAACCACACCCTGATCCTTGGAGATCTGCACTCCTTCGGGATTAGGCTGGCAAAATGCAGTATATGATGGAACGGTAATGCTAGATTCAGCCTGGGCACCAAATGATGCACTACACATCATTGCGCATAGCATACCCACTACTTGTAAATGCCTGAAGTTCAATTGCACCAGTAATCTCCTTGGCCAAAGCCATTGGCGTCGACGTTAAGTTCTTCACCTACCCATATTAGCCCGGGCAGGTACTGTGAGGCGTGGCACCCCCGGTGGAAGTTGAGCCGATGGGTGTGTTACCACTCCTGGCGCTGCAGGAGGTACACGGCTCTGCATCTGCTGGGCAAGGGCAGGTGGAATAGGTGGTGTGCCAGATGAATGGCCGCAACCCGTGATGCAGCACATCGCACATGCTAGCACAATAGCTGCTATTCGTGGAAGCACTCTCGTTTTCACTAAATCGCTCCTATGCAAAACAACTGCTGCTGCGTGTTGACGCAGCAGCAGTTGTCAACGCAATTAGTTGTCGCTCTGAATGGCCCACATCTGTGGTTTGGTGCTACCCCATTTGTTCCACTTCGCGTGGTCGTCACCAAATATGGCATTAAACCCTTCACTATGCCGATCGCGAACGTAATATCCCCGATACTGACCTACTTTGGAACTATTGTGCAGTGCCACCCAACCATAGTCGGTATCGTCATCCGTACCCATGTCTGTCCAGTCACCCTCAGCAATCCAGATTGAGCCAGACGGATTTTGTATAGCTGCGTCGGGTATCGAGTCACCGTCCCAGTAAGCCGATGGATCAGCCGTAAGAATGTAACCAGATTTATCACTGGTATTGTAAGACGGGTCAACTATTGCGGCCGCGGGCCAGTTAGCTGATCCAGGCTGAATGGCATTCCAGCACCAGCTGGTCTGGTAGCAGCCTGTACATCCACTGTCCTTGTTAGACGGGTTGGGCGGATTATTCTGCCCGTTTGGCCAGCTCTCATAGTAGAGATCGGTAACGTCGCCACTGGGACAGATAAAAATCTGGCGGTTTTTAATGTATGGCTGCAGGTTTTGCTCCCAATCTACTAGAGCGTAACCCTGCCCAAAGCCTGGCGAGTACACATTGTTGCCCTGAATGCCGTAACTGTATACCACCCAGGTTTCGTCATAGTCTTCCATATACATGTGGGCACCCAGCCCAATCTGTTGGGCCTGCGCCAGGCAGGCAATAGCCCTCGCTTTTTCTCGTGCTTGCGCAAACACTGGAAAAAGTATTGCTGCGAGAATTGCAATAATGGCAATAACGACTAGAAGTTCGATGAGGGTGAAACCCTTTTTGTTGAGCATCCTTTAAGACCTCCTGTTAAATCAAACAACGCAGATAATCTTGCATAGCGTAAGTTACCAGGCTGGCTAATCTGGTAACCGCCGCGGCGTGGTGCACGTTTCCCGCATCATAAGTTTGGGACCAACGACACGCTCCTCCGATGCATTCGGCAGCCCGTCCAACATTGCAACGAGCATCTCTACAGCCAGCTTGCCGAGTTGGTGCCTGGGATGCTGCACCGTGGTTAGCGCCGGCTGAATATTGGTCGATTCGGAAATGTCATCATAACCACATATCGACAGTTCCTGTGGTACTTTAATCCCTCGCTGCTTGCATCGAGCTAGCAGGTGCATAGCGCGATAGTCTGAACTGGCGAAAATTGCCCCAGGTCTTTCTGCAACATTCATTAGCTCATCCAGAGCCCGCCAGTCCTCCTCTTGTAGTACTCCATTGGTCTGCTTTATCAGCGTTGGATCAAACGGAATACCTGCTTCTTTGCAGGCCCGCATATAACCTTCAAACCTCGGTCGCGACCACTCGGTGTCGGTCCTACCCACATACGCGATTCGCCTGTGGCCAAGCTGTACCAGGTAATTAACACCAATGTAAGCTCCGCGCTCCATGTCGACACGAACAGAGGGATATCCCGCACCAGGCGGGTTAACAAATACACACGGACTTCCTTGACTTGTAGCAAGTTCGAGCCCTTGCCGGTATTCATTCCAGGACATTGCAAGCACGAGGTAACCTGTACTTGCATCTGCAGTTGGTGCATTATGAAAGCCACTCATAGACATCTGCTCAAGCTTGCAACCATTCAAGGTAGCTCCGTTTACAATTCCCAACATGATTTCCAGAACCTCATGGTAGGTTTCAATCGCACTGTACTGTCGCTCTACATCTGCAACAAGTAAGGTTCGTATAGTGTATTGTGTTAATCGCTTGGTGACGATCGTACCATAGCCCTTACCACGTTTCTTCAGAACAAAACCTTCGTGCTCCAGTTCATCCAGGGCCTTTCGAACGGGAGCCTCACTAACGCCATATATCCTGCAAAGATCAGGCAGTGCAGGTATTGGCTGCATATACCTAAACTCCCCAGTGGCTATCTTCTGCCTGATATCTTCATAGATCTTTTGCTGGAGTGTCTCCTTAGCAAGATTGGCTAGCCTCATAGCGCGGCCTCTTTCATAAAGTGTATACACTTTAACATAAACACGATTATGTGTCAAGTGATTTCAATACCTAATATTCTAGCCGGTAAACCTTGTGACCAGAAATGTGGTTTCAGCTTACGCGGAACAGGATCGCCAATTCGCGGAGTTAACAGGTCGTTTATTGCTCAGCTGCCTGTACTTAAAATTGCACGTTTTCAACCTAGCGCTCGTGACCGGCCCTAAACCGGTAAATCTAACGGACAAAATCATTGAACTCACCAGGCTTTTTCCTGTCTATACAAACGTGGCGCGGTGAGAATGAACCTCTAGTGATAGAGCGCAAAGATACTTGCCGTGCACGACACAAACTCAAGGACAATTGGCGTTCACACAACGCGCTAGCAGGAGATATTACGATGAAAACCAACACTAAAAAAGTACTTTCAATTATCGGCGTTACCGGTGCCGTCGGCACCCTTGTGTTCAGTTCTGTGGCCAGCAGTCATGCACAGCAGAACGTCGGCTACCGTGTGGGTGGTACCGTGGTAGTGAGTAGCGCACCAAAGGCGTGGAAGGAGCGCGGTGAGTTCCGGCCCCATCGTGAGAGGCATCCTCGCATCGTTCGTGCGATTAAAGCGCTGAACGTGGCCATAAATAACCTGAAGGCGGGAGCCCACGATTTTCAGGGAAATCGTGTAAAAGCGATTGAAGCCGCCGAAGCCGCACTCACCGACGCGCGAATGGCTCTGAAGGCCGACTACAAGTAACGGCGTCTATTTTCGGCGAGTTTCAACGGCCGGTGATCGCTCCTAACGGGGTGTGACCCGGCGGTTTGTTTTGTAGTCTGCCTGGACTTAAACCCTTCTACCTGCTGGCTGGCATTGTATTTAAACCCACTTTTATCAACGGTACCTACACGTGCCAAAACTATCCTGAATAGTCAACGAACTGGTAAATGTTTTACATGACCTACTGAACAAGCAGTTCGAATTTCCGTCTAC
>JAJZFK010000315.1 GCA_021805405.1 bacterium | reverse complement strand
ACATGAAAGCCTCAAGTTGCAGTTTCAACCAGTGGTCGAGTCGATCACGGGCAACGCTGTTCAACCTTTGGCCAGCCCCGGCAAATATGGCACAGTCTTCTTCTTTATCCAGCATGACTGTCCCATTTGCAGAACCTATACGCCTACCATGAACGCCATTGCACGAAAGTACGCGGCACATGGTTTCAAATTTTACATGGTCTACGTAGAGCAGCTGTTGACCTTGAAACAGGCCCAGCAACACTCAAAGGCTTACGCTTTTGCCTGTCCATCGGTTATTGATTCTCGCCATCAGTTGGTGAACCTGGCAGGTGCAACAATTTCGCCAGAGGTCGCTGTTTTCTCACCAAATGGCAGTAGGCTGTATCTGGGCCGTATAGACAACGACTGGGCAGGGCTGGGGATCCAGCGCCCAAAGGCAACAACCCATGATTTGGTAAACGCGCTGAGCGATATTATTAATCACAAGCCCATTCGGCATGCGGTTACACAATCCGTTGGGTGCGTAATACCGTCGTTACTACCTTCTACACAAAGGAAATAATAGTCTATGAAAGAGATTCACCTGGGGGCTTTGGCGCTGCTTGCTATGGCGGCAGCCGTCTTCTGTGCTCCTTCCGCCTATGCGGCAGGTAGTGCGATACCTACGTACAGTCATGACATTGCGCCAATCATTTACCAGAACTGTTCTAGCTGCCACCATCAGGGCCAGGTTGCGCCGTTTGCCCTCATGTCTTATGCGGATGTGCAGCAGCACGCCGGCACCATCGCGGCGGTGACTGCCTCGCGGTACATGCCCCCGTGGAAGGCTGCGCACGAAAATGGAACGTTTATCGACGAGCGCAGGTTAACGACAGCCCAGATCGACCTCATTCAGCGCTGGGTAAAGGCCGGGGAGCCAATTGGCAACAAGGCCGCCATTCCTTCGCCTCCTACCTTCGCATCCGGCTGGCTGATGGGTAAACCAGATGTTATTTTCAAGCCTGATCGCGCCTATCATCTCGCGGCAAGTGGCGGTGATGTCTACCGTTGCTTCGTTATACCTACCGACTACTCCAGTGACAGATGGGTAAAGACGGTTGAGGTTCGCCCCGGTAACCCAAGGGTAGTACATCATGTTATTGTCTACCTTGATACCACAGGAAAAGCCGCTCAGCTAGCTGCAGCAACGCATGACGGGCAGCCTGGCTACATCCATTTCGGCGGACCTGGCGTACCTGCAACCGGTTCGCTTGGCGGCTGGGCACCTGGCACCATGCCTATGACGATGCCGCAGGGCGTAGGGATGCTGCTGCCCAAGGGGGCGGCACTGGTGGTGCAGGTACACTACCACAAGGACGGCAAAGCCGAAACGGACTTGACGCAAGTTGGCGTGAATTTCTGCACCAGGCCGGTGCAGAAGAAGATGAACATTGCTGCGCTGGCATACCCGGGCCTCTACATACCGGCTGGCGACGCCAACTACACCGTACACGCAGATCTGCCCATACCCGCCAACGTACACCTTTTTAGCTTGTTTCCGCACATGCACCTGCTTGGCCACACCATGGTCGTAACTGCTACACTGCCTGGTGGCAAAACGGTGCCGGTCATCGATATCGACAACTGGAACTTCAACTGGCAGGGCTTCTATACGTTCAAGCATGAGCTGGCGCTGCCGGCAGGCACCGTGCTGCACATGACGGCGACGTACAACAACTCGGCAAGTAACCCGTTCAACCCCAACAACCCGCCAAAACTGGTAAGGTGGGGAGAACAGACCACCGACGAGATGTGCTTGTGCTTCCTGCTCTACACCGTTGACGGTCAGCACCTGGGCGCCTCCATAGCGTACAGCAAGTAGACCCTCGGGTAACGCCAAAAGCCCGCCTGCCCTCAACCACGAGGATAGGCGGGCTTTTGGCTTTAATGGGCGGAAGCGCGGCTACTTTGGCTTTATACTCTTAATAGTGCCATCGCCCTTTAAATCGCTGATGACAACTGTTACCACACGTGCCCACCGGTGGTGCGTAAACGACTGGAATGTAGTTAGTCGCGATACAGCAGGCGCACGGTTCAAGTCAAAAGGTTGGTCGCCAACGAGAATGCTACACAAAGCAATTTGCAGTACACAGACGATTAATGCATAGATAAAGGTACCTGTTCATCTCAATGATGCTAAGGGCTCAATCGCGGGATCTGTAAAACTAGCAATCCGGAATTAGGAGCATCAAAGTTAGTGCAGTTACTGCATCAATTGTCGTCCATGTGGTTCGGGCCATGTAAATTGGAACAACAGGATTGTAGAGGAGAGCAATGGCAGCAACGGTGGCTGCCCATGCCATACGGCTAGCCGAATAACAGCGTACGGCCAAGCCGGCACACACCAGCGTAGTGGCGAGGCGAACTAACGTATAATATCCGTAGGGCATGTGCCACAGTGCCCCCACCATGATGATAACTGCACAAATTCGCCGCACCCACATTGCAAACGTCCGCGCATCAATATCGGTATTTGTCGTGTGCATTCGTACGCACCTCCGTAATGAGGTAATTCACGGGTGGGCTATTCTGCCCAAGAATCGTTATCTTCGCAGGATTACGATTAGAACGCTGAACGGTAATCTCAATCGCTATCGTTGGTAGATGTAGAAGTTCTAGCGTGGGGTGGCAAGGGTTGTGCGGGTTGGGTTGGGCACGCGCATACGCTAACGGTGAGGTGGTTCTGGCGGGGAGGGAGGCTGCTCGTAAAGGGCAGCCTCCGGCTATTGGTCTACTCTCTAGTAGTGGTTGGCGCCTCTATCTGGCAGGGGCTGCAGCCAGATGTCGCGAAACTCTACACGGTGTCCGTGGTTCTGGAAGAGGATGGGGCCGGGGCCAGGGTGCTCGGTGCGGCCGTACGCTATTCCCGTTGGGGTAGGTATGATGGTGTTGTTTTGCACCACGATGCCGTTCAGGATGACGGTAACCCGTGCGTCCTCTGTCTTCTTGCCAGTAGCATCCCACCGGGGAGCGCGGAAGATGATGTCGTAGGTCTCCCACTGCAGCGGGGGTTTGCACGCGTTAAATAGTGGCGCAAACTCGCCGTACACCGCACCACAATCTCCGCTGCCCGGGCTAGCGATACCGTAGCTATCCAGCACCTGGATTTCATAGAGGCCATAAGGCGCAATGCCGCTATTGCCCCTATCCTGGCCATGGTTGTTAGGCTCGTATGGCTCACGGAACTCTGCATGAAGGTGGAAGTTGGTAAACAGCTGCTTGGTGATGATGTCACCGCCGTTGGGAATCATTGTGCCTTTGTAAAAGAGGAAGGCCGCCGGCGCATGGGAGCCTCGCTGAATGAAATTCTGCTGAATTTGAGCCGCTTTGCCGTCAAACAGAACCACTAGTCCCGGCAGTTTCGGTATGGGTTCCGGGCGTCGATGGTCCGGGCGCGGTGGTACATTAGCGGCCTGGGCGGCGGCGGCAGGTTTGGCGCTGGCAAGGCAACAGAGTGCCAGAGCAGCAGCGGTGAGGCCGGTAAACAGTCGATAGCGCATCAATCTCTCCTTGGTTACTTTTCGATGGGCTCATCAATCCAGTGGGTAGTCGTAGCGTCTGCTGTGCGCATCTTTCAGGAAGATTGCCAGCAGGTCGATGGCGGCAAGGATATCGTCACGATGCGCCATCTCGTTAACAGTATGCACGTACCGTGTAGGAATTGAGAGCGTGAAACTGGGCACACCCCCACGGCTGCGCTGAATACCGCCAGCATCCGTACCGCCGCGCGGCAGCAGCTCAAGCTGGTACTTTATGTTGTTGGCATCCGCAAGATCCCGGAAGTGCCTCACCAGTTTAGGGTGACAGATGAGTGAAGAGTCTACAATCTTGATTGCTGCACCCCCGCCAAGCGTCGTTATCTGGTCTGGCTCTGCGCTGCCAGGAATATCCATAGCGAGCGTAACATCCAGCGCGATACCGATATCTGGCTGAAGCTCGTAAGCAGCGGTGGTAGCGCCGCGCAGCCCTACCTCTTCCTGCGTGGTTGCTACTGCAAGCACGTTTGCCTTTACGTTGGTGCCTTTCAGCTTGCGCATCGCCTCAATCATGACAAACACCGAGAGGCGGTTGTCCAGCGTCTTGCTGCATACAGTGTCACCCAGCTCCTCACAGGTCCTATCCATGGTCACCATGTCGCCAGGCTCAATAAGCTGTTTGGCGCGCTCACCAGTCATGCCGGTATCCACATACATGGCGTCAATGCGTGGTGGCTTGTTGGCGTCATCCGGTGTCTGCAGGTGTGGCGGCTTCGTGCCCGCCATGAGCGCACCTCGCACCACGGTTCCGTTGGCACAGTGGATGAGTACACGCTGCGCC
>JAJZFK010000361.1 GCA_021805405.1 bacterium | reverse complement strand
ATCGTTAGTGCCGCCAACGCCACTTGAAAACAGGTTATTAATGGCATTTAGATGTTGTTCCTATTTCAACGGGCCAGGCGAAGATGCTGTTGGCCCGTCAAAATGTTTAGTGGATTTTTCGGCGCCGTGGTATCCACCGATAACTACAACAGTCTGCGGTTTAACGTCACCCGTAATCTCGGTGCAGCCATTTGCTGTTGTGCCGGTGGATACGGGCACCCTATGCACATGAGTACCGTCGGTAGCAAGGATATACGCACCCTGGGTTCCCCAATGGATGGCAGAAATTGGCACTGTGTATGCGCCGTGGTGTACCCCGGTGTCAATCTCGATGGAGGCAGTCATATCTGGCCGAATGTTGGCAGGTAATGAGTCAAAACTGCAGACTACGTCGTAAGTAACCACATTCTGCTGAAGAGTTGACGAGGGGGCAATGCGCACCACATGGCCAGCAAATGGATGATCTGGAAAGCTATCTACGGTTATCTCTACCCGCTGGCCGGGTTGTACCTTACCGATATCCGTTTCATCAACATAGGCATCCACTTGCAGCCGATGCAAATCCGCTACTACAACGAGCGTTGGTGCCGAAAGCCCCGCAGCAACCGTTTCGCCCTGCTGGCTGGCAAGTTGTAGTACGGTACCTGTTATTGGCGTCACGATACGGTCTTTGCTCTTGAGATCCTGATAATACTTGACCTGCGCCTGAGCCAGTTTCACAGCCTCTTTTGCCGCTGCAATGTCCTGTAGTTTCATCATATTCTGAACGGTCCCGGCTTGAGCAAGTTGAACCTGATTCGCAGCTTTTTTAAAGGCGTCCTGCTGCTGCGCAACGGTCATACCTAAAGCGGCATCGCGACGGGCAAGCGCGCGCGCGGCTATTAAACCTGCACGAGCAGTTGCGAGGTCCTGCCGCGCTGACCTAATTTGCAGTGGCAGCGAAATATTGATCGTGCGTTGCTGCTGCCGGGCTGTCGCAACATCGGCATCGGCAGCAAGAGCTGCGGCTTTTGCTGCGTCACAAACAGTAGGCGCAATATATCCACGCTTTAGGAGGGCTTCATCACGTTGGTAATCTGCCTGTGCATTAGCGTCGGCTGCCTCCGATTTTGCAACTGCGGCCTGGGCGGTGGCAAACTGAGCCTGCTGCGTTTCGACCAGCATACTCAGCTTCGCCTTGTAAGATTTAACGGCAGCGACGGCCTGCGTTACTGCCGCAGCTGTTTGCAAGGGCTGCTCGCGGGCAATAAGCTGGCTCTGCTTCAATAGTTCGCTACTTGCTCCAGCATCCTGCCGAGCCTGAATAACAGCGTCACGGTCTTGTGCAAATTGAAGAGCTGTTGCCGAGCGTTGCTGTACGAGACGGGTTTGTGCCGTTTGCAAATTAGCCTCAGACTGTTGAAGTTGAGCGCCCATTTCTGGAAGGTCGAGGTCAGCAATCACCTGCCCTGCCTTAACCTGTTGACCAACTGTGGCGTAGAGACGTTTAATACGCCCGCTAACCTGTGAGCCGATTTTAACCTGGTACCCTGTCTGTACGCTCACCACACCGGAAGCTTCAATAGTTTGCTGCAAATTGCTAACTGCCACATTTGCAGTTTTATACTGGGCAGCTTTAGACGAGCGATCATGAATGGTAGACCACCCAATCCCCAGGGCTGCAAACCCACCAAGTGCTATCACCGCAAACATCTTCGGCATAGTACGCGCGCCTCTCGGTGTTTGTGCCGATTCGCTGCTTTGCAATGATACTTCGCGAGTTGAAACCTCTGTCATAGTGCCACCTTTGTACCAATTTCGCACGACCGGGCTATTTCCATGATACGGCGTGTAGTAGCTGCCCACGTGTGGTTCTCACACACTTCGCGACGCCCAGCGGCACCCATCTGAATCCTCCTGCTGTGCGAAGCAAGCAGTTGGTTTAGCGCCGAAACAAGGGAATTTACGTCGCCTGGCGTTGTAAGGAGGCCAGAAACTTCGTGATCAATGATGGATTCCATATCCCCAATGTTGCTGGCAATAACCGGTAACCCCATGGCCATGTATTCATACACCTTAAGAGGCGAGAAGTAAAAGCCCTCCAGGTTAGGATATGGAGCAACGCCAATGTCCATTGACGAGAGGTAACCTGGCACTTCCGTCGATTCCACGTTGCCAGTGAAGACAATATTGCATTCCGGGTGCTCTGCTGCCATCTCTTCTAGCAGCTGGCGCTGCGGCCCATCTCCAACAATGAGCAGTCTGCTTTGAGGATATTGTTTGGCAATCACTGAAAAAGCCCTCACAAGGTTCTCAACACCATGCCACGGCTTAAGCCCGCCTACAAAACCTACTGTGATACAATCTGGCGCTGGCAGGATGGGTACTATCCAAGGTTTAAATCGCTTCACATCTACACCATTAGAAACTACGTGGATTTTGCCAATGGTAGAGGGAATAGTCTCGAGATATTCACGAACACCACCAGATACAGCCAGAAGCGCGGATGCAGCACCAAAGACCCGGCAAGCGGAGGTTTGCGCCGCCTCACGGTTTATTAGCGTTCTATACAGAGCCTGCTCCTGTATAAGGGGTGCGTTCACTTCCAGTAACCCTGGGATACCGGATTCTTTCGCATACTCCATAGCGGCGCTACTCCACAACGAATACCGCTCGTAAACCATATCAAACGGGCCAGTGGATCTAAGTAATCGCAGAATGTCTTCGTTGCTCGCCAGCGCCTTAAGCTCTCGTGTATTTGCGTCGTCTTTTCTGGATATAGCAGGCAACGATACGCAATGTGTACCTGCTAGAGAGTCGGGCCGACGACCATCCAGATTTCTGGCCAGAAGCGTTACACGTAAATTTTGCTGCAACATACAGCCTACAACTTCACGAACGTGTGCCGAACAGCCTTTGGTCCCGTACACCGGCACACCAGGATCAGCACTTACGTAGGCGACTCTCATCTCAGAGCCTCCTCAAGTTCTGCGCTAGCCACACCGGTGTGGTGGCCGGAAAACAGGAGACGACGACGAGCTGCATTTCGGTTTGCATCAAATTCGCGCTCAATAAGTCGGCGTGCGTTTCTACACAACGATATTCTAAGGTCAACACCTACAAGCAGCTTCTCGAGTGCGCTGGCAAGTTCCTCTGAATTTCGTTGAGCTACCATAAGTCCGGTTTCCCCATCCGTAAGGATCTCGGGTATTCCGGTAACATCCGTGGAGACTACAGGCGTGCCTAATGCCATCGCTTCGAAAATCACGTTGGGCAGTCCGTCCCTATCGCCATCGTCCGCAACGATGCACGGCAGTGTAAATGCCGCGGCTGATTGCACCAGTTCGGCGACTTCTACGTGCGGTAGCGGGCCCAAAAGCTGAACCGTATCGCGAAGGTTTAGCGCATCAATCTGCTGTTGAAGCTCCCCTTGTCGCGGTCCAGAACCAACAATAACGCAGCGAAACACCCTGCCCGTACTTTTAATAAGGCTGCAGGCACTAATGAGGTACTCAAATCCTTTCTTAGGTACAAGTCTGCCTACTGCTACAACGAGATTCTCACGATAGATTGGTTCCCTGTACGCCAGCCGCGAAAGCTCCAGCCCATTATAGATATGCTCGATATTTGCCGCGGCGGATCCGTAAGTATCTCTTAGGTATTGCAGATTAAACCGCGTTATAGTCACTACCGCCGCAGCCTCTTCGAGCTTGCGGCGAAGGTCATCGTGATTAACCGATTCGTGATATATGTCTTTCGCCCTGGCGGTAAAACTGAAAGGCACTCCTGTGAAGAGCGAGGCGAGCCGACAGACAGTTGCTGGCTGGTTAGAAAACGGTGCGTGCAGGTGAGTGATGCCTAGCTGCTGTACTTTGAACGACAAAAGCGAAGCCTGATACACGTTACGCGCTTCCTCACCGGTTGCGTAAGCAAGCATCTGCCAGAAGTCTGGAAACGTCTGAGCCATTCGCTGAAGCGTCTCCCAGAAAACGGATGGAACCAGTGCATCTACCGGTACGGGTTCAGCATGAGGTGGCAGCGGAGGCATGTAGAGGTAGTTCACATTGGCCTTAACGCGCGCAATTATGTCCTGGAAATGGTGATCATTTGGTGGACGAAGTGCGAAAATCTCAACCGGTATACCGGCCTCTTCATGTGCAATGATCTCTCGCACAATAAATGTCTCGGAATAGCGTGGATACCGTTTAACGACAAATCCCAGTTTCATTTTACAAACCTCCTGGTGGTAACTGGTTAGATTAGCGAAAGCGAACGAGAGGCAAGCGTACGTGGTAACGGATTGGCAAGAAAATCAGCGACTCGCGGTACTCCACCCATATCAAGTGCCGGGCGACTATGTTGC
>JAJZFK010000435.1 GCA_021805405.1 bacterium | reverse complement strand
TTGTTAACGTAATGACTTGTCCATTCAGTGAGAAGCCTTTTACTGTTATTTCGTCATGCCGGGTTATGTTGGCCGTGAAATCGGGAAGACTGAGGCAGCCCTCACGGAAAACCTGTTGTCGCGCAGCGGCGGTGATTTCAGGATTAACGAGCGTAAGCAGCCCGTGCGAGCCGGGGTATTTGGGGTTGCGTGACGTGTCTACCACAATTACCCGAACCATTTCACCAATTTGAGGTGCGGCAATACCAACCGTCCGCGGCGGTCCAGCATCCATCGTATCTAGCAGATCATGGGCAATAGATTGCGTTAGTTCGCAGCACGGGTCGGTTGGCAGGCATTTCTGCTTGAGCCTGGCGTCAGGATATAGCAGTACCTGGCGTAGTGCCATGCTCTGTTACAGTGCCTCCTCGTTGATGGCGCGCATTGTGATATCCAGATTCCAGGCCTCCCGTAACCCTGCAAGTACTTCGTCCAAATTCCGTGACCCCGCAGATACCTCAAACACAACAATGTAAACGGGTGCATCGTCGGTACCCGCCATGCGGGAATCCATGTCGGTAATGTTAACGTTTGCACAGGCAAGTGCGCTTGCAACAGCGTGAACAATGCCGGGTCGATCTGCCCCGTAAACAGAGAGAATATGGTCTGGTGGGTTATCATGTCCGGCAAGAGTTGTCGGTTGGTCGATGGTAATGCTTAGGCCCTGAGAAGCGCGCAACGGCTCTAATGCGATTTCCAGCTGAGCAGTATCGCCGGGCAGATGCACAGAAAGCATCGTGGCAAAAACGCCGTGCAAACGCGTCATGGTGGCATCGTCAAGGTTTCCGCCACAGCCATATACCGCCCCGGTTAGAGCTGCTACAATGCCAGGATGGTCTCGCCCTACTGCCGTCACTACTACTAGGTGTGACATAATTGCCTCCCAATGGCAGTTAATATGCCACTTCGATTATACCTTTTGAAAAGTGGCTATATCATGATAACTTAGGCATTATAAGCTCTAATACGACATACCGCATAGCCAACAGGCAACACAACATGAGCGGAGCTGGCAGCAGCGGTAGTAGTGATCAGGCGTGCCAAATACAAGAATAATAAAATTATCTGGGATAAGGCAACTTGATTGGTCGTACCAGTGTATAAGATATTGAACAAGAATTTCCTGTAATGGTTTAAGCATAAATCATTTGTCTGCGACCGCGCTTTCTTCAGATGGAAGCTAGCGCGGTTTGGCCGGGTTCTTTGTCAAGTTACAACTTGCAGGGACTGTCGCAGATCCACCGGATTTTGCCTGGCATTCATGCTTAACGACGAGCGGGCCGTACGATAACTATGAGGAGGACTGATTTGGAGAAGAAGAGACTTGGCAATAGTGATCTTGAGATCACTGCCATCGGTTTTGGTGCCTGGGCTATTGGTGGCCCGGGCTGGGAGTACGCGTGGGGTGCACAAGACGATGCCGACAGCGTGGGAGCTATTCATGCTGCACTGGACGCAGGTATGAACTGGATAGACACTGCTGCAGTTTACGGCACTGGTCATTCCGAAGAGATTGTCGCTTCTGCATTGAAGGGAGTCAGCAACAAGCCGTATGTGTTTACAAAGTGCTCGTTGCTTTGGAACGTGGAGGGTAAGATACACGGCTGCCTGAAGGCCGATTCCCTTCGTCAGGAACTGGAGGACAGCCTGCGCCGGTTGAATGTGGATGCGATTGACTTGTACCAGGTGCACTGGCCAAATCCCGACGCTGACATTGAAGAGGGCTGGACGGCTCTAGCTGAATTTCAGAAGCAGGGCAAGATCCGCTATATTGGTGTGAGCAACTTCAACGTTGATCAGATGAAGAGGGCAGCAGCCATTGCGCCTATCACTTCGCTGCAACCACCCTATTCCCTTGTTGAGCGAGGCGTGGAGCCGGCAATACTGCCTTACGCCCAGGAAAACAATATTGGTGTCATCGTTTATTCGCCCATGGGGGCCGGTCTTCTTAGCGGCAAAATGACAGCAGAACGAGCCGCAAACCTGCCAGAGGATGACTGGCGCAAGCGCAGTCACCAGTTTCAGCAGCCCAAACTGAACCGCAACCTTGAACTCGTAGAGCTGCTGCGCAAAATAGGTGACAAACATGGACGAAACCCAGGTGAGGTCGCCATTGCATGGACGCTGCACAACCAGGCAGTAACAGCTGCGATTGTGGGCTTCCGCAGCCCCCAGCAGGTTGCTGGCATGACTGGTGCGCTTAACTTCCGCCTGACCGATGAGGAAGCTGCTGAGATAGAGGCATTCAGCCTTTAGTCAGCACTGGTAGTAACAGCAAACAGGGCGCCCCGCATGCGTGCTACGGGGGCGCCCTGCTTATTGGTGCTATGAAACCTTAAGGCGTGCCCGCTACTCTAGCCGCTAAGTGGAAGCACCAGCGAGGGTGCCGCGATTTGATGGGTCTCCGAAATGGATTTGATGGCAGTGCCCACTGCAAAGTACTCGATAACGTGGCTACCCCATCCGTGGCTGCTCTCGTTAACCTGGGCACCTACAATGCCTTCTGCCTGGGCTGTTTCGGCTTCCGTCTGCATACGGGATAACGCAAGCTCTCTTGCGTCGTACAGGCCCTGAGTGTAGTTCTGCATTTCGGTATTTCTGCCCATGGTTGACAGCGACTTGAGAAACCCCTGCTGCGCAACATGGTAAACGCATGTACCCATGACGAGGGAGACGGGGCGATATCCTGCCTGAAGCAGTGTCCAGAAGTCCTGGCCACTAAGGTCGGAGGTGAACGGACGATTGTCAACTGTGCGGTAGTGATCACCCTGGCGATGTTTAATCGCCGTACCAATCGCCATGAACTCTGCAATATCCGCGCCCCAGGCATAGCGGTTTACCACCAGGCGCACACCCACAACGCCATCGGCACCCAGCACATCGGCCTCTTCCTCCATGCGCGTCATCGCCAGTTCACGAGCGTGGTACATGGCCTGTGTGAGGACGTTCATTTCCTGGTTTTGAAAGGCGCCTGCAAACTGAAACCCAATGTGGTAGATAGAGCTGCCCATTACCAGACCCAAGGGATCAAAACCGGCGGCACGAACCAGGAGAAACTCGTTGACAGAGAGGTCACTTGTAAACAGGCCCTTGTGGTTAGAGTCGGACCGCATATTTTGCAGTCGACGGCGTGCTGCCTCTGGAAGTCCACTCTCGGACCCAGGTGTATACGTCATAGTTCAGCTCCTTTTAAGTCGGAAAGTGATACAGACATGGCAAGGTTTGCCTCCGGCGGTAGCCCTGGCAACGGTGCTATGGCGGTGCCAATAGAGAAATAGTGATAGAGCATGGCGATTCTTCGATTATTGTCGTCACCAATCTCCTGAGGTTCAACTTTAACCTCTACATCAGCCCCCACAATGCCTGTTGCGCCAACGGCAAGTGCCTCTGCCTGCATGCGGCTCATGGCGAGGTTTCGGGCCTGGTAGAGGGCCTGTGTAAAGTCGGTTAGTTCCTGGTTTGCCCAGGAGCCGCCAAAAAAGCCACCGTTTGTCGCCATTTGAGACGAAAAGTTGCCCAGCTGGAAATACGAACAGTTGCCGAGCGCGAAACCGACAGGGTGGTAACCTGCGAGCCTAAGTGCCCAGAAATCCTGACCACTTAGGTCACTAAGAAACGGAGGGCCAGGGCGCGGGGGTGCACTCGTTTCGCGGATAGCAGTGCCAATAGCGGCAAACTCCAGAAGACCGGCACCCCAGTCGTAGGATTTACGGTCTAGGCGCACGCCAACTACACCTGTGGCACCAAGAAGGGCTGCCTCCTGCTGCATACGGCCGAGAGCCAGGTGGCGGGCGTTGTAGTAGGCACGGGTGAGAACGTCCATCTCCATACCGTAGCCAGTGTAGGTCATGTAGTTGAAGCCGCCACCCATTGCGTAATTAGCAGTCCATTGGTACCCAATATGATAAACCGAACTTCCCATAACCTGCCCCAGGGGTACGTAGCCAGCCTGATGGGTGAGCAGCATCTCGTTAACAGAGAGATCACTTGTAAAGAGCGAACCGGGTTTGCCCTGTCTTGCAGCCTGCTCTTGCAGCCGTTCGATGGCGTTAAGTGGGAGCCCGCCGCGTTCCATGCTCTGGCTGCTGGCGAGGGCTCGCTGCTTCTGCTCATCGTCCGACATTCCTCCCGATTGAATAACCGTCATAAGGAAACCTCGGTTTCGTTAGTCAACCAACCTGGCCAGCGCTTCACGGATTGCCTGGCTGTTTTGAGCGCGGGACTCTATGGTATCGCTTATTTCCTCAAGCATTTGGGGCACTGGAATTGACTCGGTTTTAAGCGCGATTCCTCGAACGACCTTAACCCTTGCG
>JAJZFK010000163.1 GCA_021805405.1 bacterium | reverse complement strand
TGGCACTGCTAGCTGGCGATGCGCTCCTTGCCCTGGCCTTTGAACTCATTTCCGCTAATCCACGTTCGGTACCCCTGGAGCGGGTCGTACAAACTATGCATATCGTAGCCCGTGCGTCTGGTACTAGGGGGATGGTTGGCGGCCAGGTGGTCGATATGGAGAGCCAGGGCGTAGAGGTATCGCAGGAGACCCTGTTCTACATTCACGAACACAAAACTGGTGCCCTTATTTCAGGCTCGGTAGCGGCTGGTGCCGTTATGGCAGGTGGTTCACAACAGCAACAGGCGTCGCTCATACACTATGGCCAGCAAATTGGCCTCGCCTTTCAAATTGCCGATGATATCCTGGATGTTGTTGGTGATGAGGCGCGAATTGGTAAGCCTGTTGGCAGCGATGAGGAGCGTGACAAGGCAACTTACCCAAGGTTGTTTGGCCTTGAAAAATCGCGTGAAATGGCGCATTTCCACGTTGAACGTGCGCTAGATGCACTGGACGAATTTGGTACCGGCGCAGACCCTCTTCGAGCGATCGCATCCTACATCGTAGAGCGGGATTTATGATTGGTGCCCTGCAAATTTCATCCGTTTGGGCCGATTCTATTTGCAAAACTGCACTCCACGCAGGCATATTTCGCACTTAGGACAACAACGTGTCATTAAATGGCAAAGGTTTGTGGTTTACTGCGCTCATCCTGGCATCGCTAACATTGGGCTCTGCAAACGAGGGTGCGGCTGCCGGTCGTGCTCTCAGCAGTGCGTCGCCTCGATTTGCGCCCTCGTGTTTGCCAGACTTAAGCGCCGATACCCTTCCACCGCACCACGGATTTCTCACGGTTCATGCCGATGGACACTTTTACTGGCCAAACGGTACACGCCAGCGTTTTTGGGGCATAAACGTAAGCAGTACACGGGTACTTATACCAACCAGTCAGATAGACGAAACAGTAAAGTTATTTGCCCGCACAGGCATCAACCTCGTTAGATTTGAGGCGATAGACAACCGGAACTGCCTGTTGGGAAACACCAGTGCAGCGGACTCCCAGCACTTTAGCGCACTGTATTTAGATGCGCTAGATCACTGGATCGCCGCATTGCACAAAGCACACATTGGCTACTACCTGGATCTGTTGGACCTGCGTACATTCAAGGCAGGCGACGGCGTACCAAATGCCGCCCTACTACGCAGGGCAGCGCGCCCGTATGCGTTCTTCGACCCCAAATTGATCGCTCTGCAGATGCAGTACGCGAAAATGCTGCTGACCCACGTTAACCCGTACACAGGTTTGAGCCCTGTAAGCGATCCCGATTTGGTGATGTTGGAAATATGCAATGAGAACGGCATGTTTCTCTACATGGACAAGCTGACTAAGCTTGTGTCACCGTATCGGCAGGAACTGGCCGCACAGTGGAATGACTGGTTGTTAAAGCGTTACCAAACCGGTAAGGCGCTAGCTACCGCATGGTCGCTGCCAGGCGGTACCACAGGGCTTGCACCTAACGAGCACCTCCTTGCTGGTACTGTGGCTATGCCGCAGTTCACCTCCTCTGCGTCCCCGCTTCTGCATAACCCAAAGCGGCTGCAGGATGGAGTTAGATTTCTTGGCAGCATTGAGCGCCGCTACTTCCTAAAGATGAAGAGTTTTATTAGAGGGCTGGGGCTAAAAATACCGGTGACCGGCGTGGTATCCAGCACAATTGTACCGGACCTCGCTTCCGTAGTGAAAACGTGTGACTTCACCGCCGAGAACTGGTATGGAGAGGCAGTGGATTACGATACCCAGGTACCTGGCCGCAGATATTACGATGACAACGATCCCCTGGGAGGCGACGGACTGGGGGAATTTGCACCGTTTACATCGTGCCTTCATTGGGCTGGTAAACCTGCAGTAATTAGGGAATGGGATACTACGTGGCCCAACCAATGGCGCTCGTCCTCGGTGCCCGAAGTACTGGCATATGCGAGCCTTCAAGACTATGATGCAGTTATCCTGTTTGGATACCAGACCAATATCGCTCTGAATGGTGCCGGGCCAGAGGTGCTCAACGACTTTGCGGTGCAGGCGGACCCTACGGTTTGGGGGCTTTATGGCCTGGCAGGCTGGGCGTTCATGCACAGAGACATTGCCCCTGCAATTCATACCGTGACGCTCAACTATCCTCCCGGAACTGTAAGCCGGTGGCCAAACGATATTACGCAGATTGCGCGCGCCGCCTGGAGCGTAAAAATGCAAAGTAGCCTGGCAGTACCCTCAGGGCCGCTCAGCCTCATTCCAGACAGCCTTACCGCCCCCTCGCAACTGCAGGGGCTTATGAATGCGCTGTTTAAGAGGGGTGCCAATATTTACGCCACTTCGCCGCACACCGGAACCTGGGTGAGCGATACCGGGGAGATTACCCTCAATACGCAGAGCCACCTACTGGTTGTAGATGCGCCCTCAGTCGTCATTGTTGCCGGGCACTTCATACCAGGACACCTGTATCGTGTGGGCAGTATCTGCTTTACTACGGCAACGCCTTATGGGGCATTTATGGCGATTGCCCTGGATGGACGCATGATACGCTATTCTAATCACCTTGTGGTGAAAATGGTATCCACTGCTGTTAACTCGGGACAGCAATTGCGCAAGTCGCCACCCGGCGCACCAGCAGAATGGATGCTTACCGCTGCCGGCACGGTGCCAGTGCTTACGGGCGGGGTACCAAGTGCCATTGCAACCAAGGTGTGGATTGCACCAGAATCTACCGCCAAGCGCGTGAGCCCGCTGCTCTGCATGAACATGGCAAATGGCGTATGGGAGCTTAACGTGGATCATGGCAAGGTAAACCTGGTGTGCGATACTGCGGGCATAAGCGGAAATGCTGCAGGCTTAAGCTTTCTTACACCCGTTACCGGCGCGGTTGAGGCTGGCAGCCTTACGGAGGTCGCGCTAATCGGCAATCTTGAGAATGGACATCGATAGGAATATGACTACCTTGACAGCACTTCCGGATGAGTTGCTTAATCTCGTTAAGCTCGACAATATGGGGTACGCACACGTGGATGCAGCCACCACTACAACGGCCAACGGTACTCCCTATCTCAAGGAGCCGGGGGTCGCTCTTCTGGCACGGTCGCAGTCTTCAGTGGGAGGGCTACGCCCGTTTCTGGAAGGCTTCAGTACAGACCTTCGGTTTGCAGAGTATCTCGACGACCCAGGGTTGCTGGAGCCGGGAGCGCAGCTTTGCAAAGTTGCGGGGCAGCTATGCTATGCCTCATTTGGCCCCAAGCGGACCCACAATGCAGATGCCGCCCGTTATTTTGCCAACATTCGTAGTAGCGGCCATGGATCTGTGCTGGAGCACGCTTCTTTCAGCTTTCTCTTTTATGGCATAAGCCGGTCGGTTACTCACGAAATTGTGCGGCACCGAGCAGGTATGGCCTATTCTCAAATTTCGCAGCGGTATGTTTCGGGCCGGGTTTTGCGCTTTGTAGAGCGACCAGAGTATCAGAATGATCCGGAATTGCACCGTATTTTTGAGAACCGCATAGACCGGGCCGCCGCAGATTATGACGGGGTAGCGACCCGCCTTCTGGCCTTGCAAAAAGACGGCGATGCCGCGCTGAGTGGCGAGGCGGCCACCGACAGGCGCAAGAAAGTGCAGCAGGCTGCCCGCTCACTGTTGCCCAATGAAACAGAGGCACCTATCGTGATGACCGGCAACGGTCGTTCGCTACGGCACTTCATCGAGATGCGCGGTAGCAGCCATGCCGAGGTGGAGATAAGGCAACTAGCCCTACGATTATATTTATGCCTAGCCGCCATTGAACCAGATCTCTTTGGTGACTACAGAGTGAATATGGAGCCGGATGGGTTGTGGAGCGTGTTTACGGATACGCCTAAAGTATAATAGTGCTATGAGTTCAATTCCCGAAGAGCAAGACCTTCCTGTTCCGTTTAGATTAGGGGTAATAGGCTGTGAGCAAGCGCGTCTTCGCTATCATGCGGCGCTACATGGCAACCCACGCATAAAAGTGGTTGCAATTACAGATCCTGACGAGCGTTACGCCAAGGTTTGGGCTCGCGAACTAGGTGGAAAACCCGCTGTAGTCCCCGATGTGGCAGATCTATCTGGCCAGAACCTGCAGGGCGTTTTGGTCTGCCTTCCTATTGAACTGCGCGCCGAAGCCATCGCTGAGGCACTACGTGCCGACCTTCCTGTACTAGCCGAAGTACCGGTGGCAGATAACCTTACAGTGCTAGACGACCTGTGCGCGTTGGCAGCCAGCAGGGGCATACCGCTCATCCCTGCACTTCCTAGGCGATTTGATCCTTATGTGCTTAAGGCTACTGAGGTTGTAATGTCGGGAATGCTGGGAACAGTG
>JAJZFK010000428.1 GCA_021805405.1 bacterium | reverse complement strand
GCCCCCAGCGCGCCGCCACCGCCACCCGCAGCCCCTGCAAGCCCGGTCTGGCATGTCGCCGAAAATGGCGTCACCAAAGGCCCGTTCGATGCCGCCACCTTGGCGCAAATGGCCGCCTCTGGCGCGCTGACGGCGCAAACGCTGGTCTGGACAGCCGGGACCTGTCCGAACTCCCTCTTGGACACATTGTCTTGCAAGAAAGAGCGGGGCCGGGTTCTCGTCAACGAGTACCTGGAAGTTCCCGAGTGGCCCAGCGTCTGGGCCCTCGGCGCAGACGCTGGTGAACTTGATACGAGGGTAATTGGCTTAGTGAGCCCGGTTACTGATATTGCGCCGGACAAGGTAACCATATTATTATTTATCACGTACTTGGGACTTTGATAGGGTGATCCTAAGGCAGACCCCGTAGTGACGGTAAGTGCCCCGGTGGGTGACGATTGTGCAAACCGGTCAAGCCCTAGGGATTGCACCCAAAAGTCTGCCAAGATGTTGTAGCCCAGGTCATTAGGGTGTAGTCCATCTATATAAAGTCCAAGAGATTTCAAGTCTAAGGTAGATAAATCCACTACCTTGAAACCGGTCAATCTACCAATTTCATACGCAGCCGCTCGATAATGATCAAATGGTTCGATCACAGGGTGATAGGTTATCTCGTCCGCGCGGAGTGGCACCGTAATCACAGGTGTGCCCACAGTTTTCAGGGCGTTGACAATAGCCAGCAGATTCGCTTTGTACGTCGCTGCCGAAACAGCTTTAGAGGGATTATAGATATCATTGGTGCCTACGGCTATTACCATTATCGGGTAGTTGCCTGTTTGAGTCGTACTATAAATGGTTTGATTACCTATGGACGTGAGCACAGCTGGTGTAATAAAATCACTGGTCGCGTAGCCGCCCCTGGCCTGAACTTGAATGAACGGCTGCTGTGGCCCAAGCGTATGGGTACCATATAAGCCTGTAAGCTCTACGCTCCCCCCGCTAGCAGTGAATGTGTATGTATCACCTACACCACCCCGCGAAAATGGTGAGCGGAACAACACATCATTTGTCACAGTCCCGGCACAAGGCACTGTTGCTACCAGCGAGCCGTTACGGTTTATTGTGATAGTACCCGCGCCAGATGCTTGTTGATACCAAAAACCTATATAATCCAGATATGACCCAGTTACAGTTATAGATGCACCACTGCCCAAGATCAGGGAATTATGAAGTGGGCCTGCCGTCCCATAGGTTACTGACCCTGATATTGAATAACCAACCCGGTCAAACATACCACCAGATAAAAACTCTCCCTGGGTCTGAGGTGAGGTAGCGTTTAGTATCTGCTGGATTAGAGATGTGTAGGTCTTTGTATCGGAGGATGCACCATACCCGTATGTGATTGAATCCCCGATAAAAACCACACTGCGCGGGTTGGTGCCCCATGCAGCGTTAGGTCCATCTAAATGGTTATTGGCCGGTTGCATAGACTCAGCACTCTGCCCTGAGTAAGTAGTCCCGTTAGAGTAAATCACTGAGCCGGTGCCGTAATAATGCTTGGTGGGGCGTGTCACGGTTGTTTTACAGCTCCCTGAAACGTATATATCCAAAAAGCTCGACGACTCTAATATATTAAAAACTGATGTGTCATCGGTGGTACCGTCACATTTTGCACCCCACCACTCAGGATACCCCTGATAAAGACCCAAAATCGTCACATCCCCGAAGAAGCATTGATGCAACCCCGCCCTGAAATTCGCCGGTAGTGTCACCGTACTTCCATTTGAGCTGGTAAATCCACCCCCCGCTATCACATCTACCTCGGGCACTGCTGAGAGGTCAGTGTTTGCTGAAAGCGCCCATTGCTGCGTGATGTGGAGCGCCAGACCGTGCACAGTGGCGTAAGACGCGGCGGTAGTGAGGGACCCGCCAAACATGGGGTGGTTGTCGTCAACCCATGGCGCAATTACAGCGATGCTGTTTGGCACAAGTGCCTGCCCTGCTGTGTTAACGGCCATCGTCGGCTTGCCGCCTGGCTTGGAAAAGGTGGCACCCTGGACGTACAGGGTGTTGGTGCCTTGCTTGGCCGCGTTGACCGCCATGCCCGCGCAGGAGATATTGCCGAAAGCGGGGGTGAGTAGAGCGGCAGCAAATGCCTGTGAGGTGGTAAGGGCGAGGAATATGGTGAGGATGTAGCTGTAGATGCGCATTGTGCCTCCTTAGATACGATTTACGCTGAGTGCTGTTGTTGGCTGGCCCTGGTCGTCTACTCCGGTGACGACTACCGATACCGAGTATTTGTTGCCGGTTCCATCAACTGCAAACATTGGTGTTAAGGGTGATGAAAGTAGCAGCGCCTCAATGTACGCAAGATTTGCGTTTAGCTTTTGGAACGCGGCTAAGAGATTGTCGCCGGTTCCATCGTTTGGGACAGTGCCTGTGTTAATCCTCTGTAGTAATGACATGGTGGTCAGCTCCTTGATTAGTAAACTACGTGCACCACACCGGCGGAATCCCTGTATTGCTGGCCAGCAACAAGCCCACCAGCAAGCGCCGTTGCATTATCAGCAAAGACCGGAAGGACGCCGGTAGTGGGAGCAGAGATATAGGCGGCAGGCGGATAGGCTACGGGTGTCTGCTGGCTAGAAATCCACCCGTAAATGTCCGGAGATTCCTCACGCAAGAGCAGATCCACCCCACCATTTTCTGCCAGCGTCCAGTCCTGGACTTTGAACTGCTTTTCAACCCATCCTAACTGTGCGATGTTCAAATAAACTGTGTCTCCAGGCTGAAGGCGGAAGGCCGTCAGTTTGGCCGGAAAGGTAACGGTCATGCCGTGGAGGCTCTGCTGAAGGAAGATGTTCGCCAGGCGCTGCGCCGTCGCGGAGCTTGTAGTGTAGGGGAGCTCCAGGTTTTGAGGGAGCTCCATACCGTCAGCCGAATAAGCGGTAGCGTCGCGCTGAAAAGGGAAGTCGATCTGTTGCCAAAAGTCGGCAGGGCTTACAAATGTCCCGCGAACGGTATTCATCCGCTGTCGCAGTGACTGCGTAGGGATAACCGATATGGAGTCACGTAAATCAGATTCTGAGAGAGTGACAACGGGGTAATTGTAGGATGCTGGTACGAGGCTATATTTACCCTGCGACCACACAAGCCGGCCAGCGCATGCGGTCAACATTTTTTTAAGGATATCTGCCGGTGTTGCGTCAAGGGTTAAAGAGCCGTTACAGGTATACCGCGACTCCTGGCCAGAGGGGCTTACAGTGACTGCCATTGCTGCCGGCGGGATAGCCGCAATTAGACCGCTTGCCAGAGTTAGTAACCCGTTTGGGTCTAGGCCGATATCATTAGCGTATGCACTGCTTGCACCGACTGAATAGGAGTATGCGCTACCTGGATAGTACGTGTAGCCGCTAACCGGAGTAGGCGAGTAGAAATGAGCCCCGCTACCATCGACTAGGTAGTAGCCATCGACAACGGTGAGGGTCACTGTGTCGCCAGGTAGGATCGATCCGGTTCCGCTTATCAAATGGATCACTTGCCGGCCAGCCTGATATCCTACGTTGTCGGTAGTGTACCCAGTGCCAGTGCCAGCCAGAACAGGTACAGACTCGTCAGATATATTAGCCGCAGCAATAAATGAATTATCATCTATGTCGTCAGGGCTGCAGTTAAGCCCGAATTCTGCAGTGAGATAATCACGCACGCAGAGCGCGGCATTGTCCGAATAGATATAAAGAGGAACTTTAGCCGCAATCCCGCCGCTAAGGTAGGGCGGAGTGATCGTAGTATAAGACCCCACCCACGGCAATGGCCCCATAAGGCTAAAATTATCAGCGTCTATTACTGAAATAGACCAAGACCCATTTGCGGGGGTCGCTCCCATCACATCCGCAATATATACTGTGTCGGCATTTGTAAAGCCGTGGCCAGGGCAGGTTACTTGTACCCGCTGCCCCAGTATACGCGGGCCGAGCATTGTTCCGCTTATCACATTGGTAATCGGCTTACCGGGCCTAGGGTCAAGAACGTTATTCACTCCCTTGACTACGCCTTTAATGTTGGGGATGCCAGAGGGAAAGGCTGTGGTATCGAACTCCAGACGCACCACAATATATGCGCGGCCAGTGAGGGTATGAGCTGCCGTCCAGCATAGATTCCCGGATGTATCCCGCGCATTGGCCATCAGTTCGGAGTCGGCGATCTGTGATTGTGTACCAAGGTATCTGGTAATTTTTATCAACGAGCGCCTGAATGTTATGTTAAGACTCTTGCCAACAAGGGATGAGTCAAATGTGATCTGTTGAGAGTTACCCTGAAATGAGTAGAGTGATGGGGAAACTGTGCCGTCGTATGGTGTCCAAATCACAGTCCCGTCGGCTGTAGTACCGCCCCAAGTAGGGGCAGCT
>JAJZFK010000376.1 GCA_021805405.1 bacterium | reverse complement strand
GGCTGTGGACCTACGTACTCAGCGCGTGGTCGGATTATTCGCTTGAACGTGATTTGCTCCATCATGTGTGCACACCATCCTGATATGCGGCTGATGGCGAACAGCGGGGTAAACAGTCGAGTGGAAAGGCTCATCTCATAGTAGCACGAGGCGGAGAAGCAGTCCACGTTGGCATAGATCGGCTGCTTACCGGCGGCCAGCCTATCTGGAGTATTGCTAAGTTCGTCAACCTTTTTCTCGATCGCGGTCGTCATCTGGAACCAGCGCGTGTCACCATGGAGTTCACCCAAGCGTCTGCTCATTTCGCGAAGGTGAACCGCGCGCGGATCTGGCGCACGGTAGACGGCATGGCCAAACCCAGGTATCGCCACTCTCTTCTCACCAGTAAGACGCGATGTAACGTAGTCATCGACATCGGCCAGGCTGGCGATCGAAAGCAGCATCTCCATCGTTTCCTCTGCGGCGCCGCCATGTTTAGGACCAGAAAGTGTGCCTATTCCACTAACAGCACCGGAATAGAGGTCTGCACCGGTCGCGACCGTTACGCGAGTTGCAAATGTAGATGCGTTAATTTCGTGGTCGGCATGAAGGATGAAATCAATGTCGAGTGTACGAGCATAAAGCGGATCTGGCTCGGTGCCCCTCAACATGTAAAGAAAATTGCCAGCGAGATTCAGGTCGCTTCTAGGGGCAACGGGGTCTTTGCCCTCGTGCAACCTCTCTATGGCAGCAACGATCGTAGGCATCTTTGCAATTAGGCGCTCAGATTTTCTCAGGTTTGCTGCATGCGTCTGATTACCTGCATCGGGATCCCACATTCCAAGCGCAGAAACAGCTGTACGCAGTGCATCCATCGATTGCGATTCTGTGGGGAATGTGCGGAGCAGGGCGATCATCTCAGGTGACAGCGCACGCTCCTGTAGTAACCTGCCATTAAATTCTACTAGCTCGGCTTGCGTCGGTAAATTGCCGTACAACAGGAGATAAACCACTTCTTCAAAATTGGAGTGGTTTGCCAAATCGTGAATATTGAAGCCCCTGTAAAAGAGCTGCCCTGATGCCTGAACGTCGCAGATCTCCGATGGACCAATGACGACGTCTCTCAGACCGTCGGCTGCGGGAGGTGCAGTGGTGGACATACAGCGATACCTCGTGGACTGAAATTGATGGCTGCACCAACGCAGCACGTTCTAATTGTACCCTCTAATGTGCCGCAACAATAGGGAAAGCAGGCCTTGTAACGAGGTATAATTCGCTAAAAAAGTCTGGATCTCATTTGAGACTTACAAACAAATTAGCCACTATTATCTTACTTAGTACCAGTAGTTGCATTCCTGCACTTGGACTAAGTCGTGCGGCAATACAACGGGAAATCAACACGCGGGCAGCCGCCTTAGATACGATGAGGCACCAGCTTCTCGACGGCCCGAATGAGCGATCACCCGGTGAATCCGTTGACAAGTTTCTTACGACTTTTGTGCAAATGAAGCCCAAGGAGACGCCAACCGCCTACGATGTGCGCGTCAACAGATATGTAAGCATAACGGTTGCACGATCCAGGGCACTTGCAGGGTTGTTGATACCTTCATCAGGCGCAGGTGACCCACCCTACAGTGCCACAGCTTGGAAGGAAATCCGAAAGTTGCAGACGTACTTACCACAAAGTGCAAACAGGCTACGTGCAGCGATGACCGTAGCTCAGCGCACAGGTAAGCCGTTGGATGCTGCACCCCTTGTTACACTAATCAACCTCGAACTGGCAGGGTATCAGGCGTTGCGCGATGCACGCCCTGCGGTGAAATGAACCATTAACTAAACGTTTGCAACCAAAAGATCGTACACAAGTGACGTAATGCTTATCCAACTTGCGGCTTGTATCGTGATACCTTAATCCTGGTTCTACTTTGTTGCCCGCTTAGTGGAATTGCTTACTTCACAACGCCGCGCCTGCACCCAGCACGATGTATATCGGCGGAGGTAGTGACAGGCGGGTCGTCCTTGCCGCTCTAGTCTTTACAATATGCTAGGGTAAGTATATTACGGTTCCGGAATTCCCAGAAGGGATTTATGTGACCTTTGGCGTATACTATACTGGTCAACCTGGCACAGCAGATAGCTGGCGGGTACATTTTACAGGAGCAATCACTCTCAGGAGGCGAGATTGACAATGCGTAGACGTTCATTTTGGGCAGGTGGCGCCCTGCTGGCAGTGTCCCTGTCGGTAACGACTTCGGCAGTGCTGGCGCAGTCACCAACCAAAAGACCGGAAGTAGGGCTGCTCGGAGTGCCGCTCCTTTCTACTTTCCGCACCGTGCTGAATAAATTTGGGCAGCCTACAGTCATTCAGCCCGGTACACCCTCTGCATCCGCCCTTCCGGCAGCGCCCACTTCGCAGACTGGCAACAACCAGCGCGGTGGCGGTCTTCCTGGGCTTCCAGGCATGCCAGGCGGTATGATGGGTGCTCCTGGTATGATGGGGCCCGGTGGCCCTGGTATGGGTGGGTACGGTAACAGTATGCCTGGTATGCCCGGCGGTATGACGGGTGCCCCCGGTATGATGGGTCCCGGCGGCCCTGGCATGGGCGGGTACGGTAACAGTATGCCTGGTATGCCCGGCGGTATGATGGGTGCCCCAGGAATGATGGGTCCCGGCGGCCCTGGCATGGGCGGTCTGTCTCGTCCTGGCATTGGTGGCCGCCGCGGTGCTGGTGGACCCGGTATGGGCTTTCCTGGCGGTGGCGGCATGGGTGCCATGATGAACAGTGAAGAGGCCCCCAACCTCACCACTTGGTGGTACAACTTTCCAAAATTGGGCATTCATTACTCATTCCTCTTCAACAAGCAGGGGCGTGTCATCCAGATTCAGGCGTATGGCGACAAGCCGCAGCCACATATGGTTAATCCCAAAACAGCGGAAGGGATTACGTTTGGCTCGTCACTGGGTACCGTGGTTCAGCGCTACGGTTGGAGCAACAGCGGAACGAACAACGGCAGCTACGTGCAGCTTGAGTACGGGCTGCACAACCGTATTGCTTTCCAATTGAGCGATAACCACGTTGTTGGCATCGTTCTTGGAGTAGTTGAAACCCAGAAGCCGCGATATAGCGCAAACAACGGCTGATATTCTTGCTCGATGAGGCGCGGGGCGTGGTCATCGATTTAGGAGAGACATATGCAGAACGGAACGCTCATGTTTGGCAGTGCCGCCTCAGCCGTGCTGATGTTGGCAGTAGGTGCTGCACCGGCGGTGGCTGCAACGCCGCACAGTAAGTGGCACCATGCGGTGATACACCACAAAACAGTTTCGCGCCGGTACGTTAGTCCAATCGAAAAGAGCCTCCTTGGCATCCGTGTGCTGGACACTTACCGCGCGGTGCTCAGCAAGTACGGAGAGCCCTACCGAATCTATCGTGCCGGTGAAATGCCAATCCTACAATTTGCCTATAACAACCTGGGTGAAAATACTGGCGCAGTGACCGGTGTGGGCGAAACTGCCGGCCAGAACACCGGAGCCGTAGGAGGTCCCGGCAAGGGTGCAGGTGGTTATGGTCGACCTGGCGCGCCGGGGATGATGGGGCCCGGTGGCCCTGGCATGGGAGGATACGGTAACAGTATGCCGGGTATGCCCGGCGGTATGATGGGTGCTCCCGGTATGATGGGCCCCGGCGGCCCTGGCATGGGAGGATACGGCAACAGCATGCCCGGTATGCCCGGCGGTATGACGGGTGCTCCTGGAATGATGGGTCCCGGTGGCCCCGGAATGATGGGGCCTGGTGGGCCCGGAATGGGCGGTCTGTCACGACCCGGAATTGGTGGCAGAGGTGGTAAGGGCGGCGGTAACTTTCCTGGCATGGGTGGCGGACTAAGTGCCAACTCGGCAAATAACCAGTCTCCAACTTTCGGCGAAGCCGGCGGGTTTCAGTGGATCTACTACTATCCTAAACAGCAACGTGCCTGTACGGTAGCCTTCAACAAGGACAAGCGGGTTATTCTTATTTCTGAGAGTGGCCGTGACAACGGAATTGCCACAAGCCGAGGAGTCAATCTCGGTACACCTGTCATGCAAGTGTACGAGCGATACGGCTGGCCAGACAGCATTCAGCAGCAAGGTGATACAATTGCACTGCGCTATAACCTAACCCGGCACGCACAGTTCAACATCCTCTCGCGCACCCACCGCGTAGTAGATATAACCGTCTTCCTTACAGAAAACCAGTTCATTATCTTCCAGGCTAACCAGATTGGTGGCGGTATGGGTGGTAGGCCCGGCGGTATGGGACCTGGTGGACCCGGCATGATGGGACCTGGTGGACCCGGCATGATGGGGCCCGGTGGTCCTGGAATGATGGGCCCTGGTGGTCCTGGCATGATGAGCCCAGGTGGTGGTGG
>JAJZFK010000503.1 GCA_021805405.1 bacterium | reverse complement strand
TGCTACCGCCTCATGGTTAAATACAGCCGTCCAGGTTGTACCGTTGTCGGTAGTTTTAATTACACCTCCAGTGGCCATTGCTACGTAATATGTATAGCTGTTTTGAGGATCCACCGCGATATCCGATACTCTGCCGCCCGTGTTCGCGGGTCCTATAGACCTCCAGTGAACTGCTGATAGAACGGCTTGTTCCAGGTTAGGTAACTTTTGAGCGCACGCAGGATTCCAGATGGAAGTCAGGGTTAAAGCAACACAAAAGCATACGAACGTAGATATGGAAAAACGACACCTCATATTGAAGACGGCCTTTCTCAGGTTATGGGGATGACCCTCAGGGAGAGGAAGCTCGCGCAGCAGCCTACGGTTGGCAGGCACTAGAACATTGACGCCATCGTTGGACATTCGTTCTCATTAATTCAACCTAAAGTATACTGTAAGAACTCTTCTAGGCAATAAGGAGGTTATGAACCGCAATGTTTCTTAAAAAGGTGCTTATGGCACTTCTTGTTACATCTGTTGTATCGCTGGCGATGTATATGGGTTACGTAACGGTGACAGCACCAGATAGCTATATTGCGCAAAACGCACCACTAGTGCCTGCTGCGTCCAGCCGTCAACCAAGCCAGGAAGCCAGCCTGCCGTTACTACCACCAGCAGCCCCTACTACCCTCTCGGCACTAAAAGGTAAAGTAGTGATTCTGGATTTCTGGGCATCCTGGTGCGGACCATGTAAAATGAGTATGCCAAAGCTTCAGGAACTGTACAAGAAATACCAGAACAACGGCGTTGAAGTGATTGGCATTAGCCAGGATGGGCCAGAGAATCCTTCGGCCTCAGATCTTACCGAGGCAGCGCAGACGGCGCGAAGTGCTGCAACACAAATTGGCGTCACTTATCCTATCATGCTGGCATCCGCGGTGCCATCACTAGCAACGACTTACCAACATGATGGCATTCCCGCGCTCTTTATACTGGATAAGCAAGGCCGTATGGCATATAGCGAGGTGGGCTTCGACCCAGCCGACGGTTTGAGCCAGGTAGATAAAGTTGTGAGCAAACTGCTAGCTGAAAAATGACACGCGCTCAATTGCAAATGTCCGTACGAACCATTTATGATGGTTCATACGGACATTAAGACTTTAGATCTGCAGGGAATACCTAAATTGCAGACCGATTCTTTCGCTGCTGAAATGCACTAGCCAGTACCGCGAACAGTAGCACGCCACCCACGACGGTACCCTGCCACACAGTAGGATTAGCCAGCTTGATATTAATCGCTGCCAGCAGGATTTCTAGTAGTGCCGCGCCCAAAAGTGTACCAGCAATGCTACCTTCGCCACCCATCAGGTTAGCTCCACCAATAACTGCTGCCGCAACTGCGTTGAGCTCATAGCCCACTGCGCTTGTGGGATCGCCTTGTGTGCCGTACCCGGCGAAGAGTATACCTGCAACACCTCCCAATAGAGCGCTGCAGCAATACACGAACAGCTTCACCTTTGCGACATTGATACCCGAGAGACGCGCAGCCTGCTCATTACTACCCACGCTGTAGATGTACCTTCCCAACGGACTCCTTGCGAGTATAAGGTGGGCCGCTACAGCTAGTACCACCATAATTGCAAATGGAATTGGGATGGCAAACTTTGTGTTCGCGAAGAGCTGACCGTTAGCCAGGTTATTGATGAAATTGTACTGCGATAAGGTAACCGGCAGCTGATTATTGAGCACTAATGCCTGGCTACGCAGCAGTGTAAGCGACGCAAGTGTAACTACAAACGCTGGTAGTTTAAGCCACGCCACTAGTACACCGTGGATCGCGCCTATAGCAAGCGACACCAGAAGCGTAAAACTCATTGCTGCCGCTACCACAACAGTCACTGAGTAGTGATGGTGTGCCAGCGCATTTGCCGACATGCCGAGCACCATGCCAGTAAATGCCATTAGCGAACCCAGTGACAGATCAATGCCTCCGGTAATAATCACCACTGTTTCACCAATCGCGTAGATAGCGAGCAATGAAATCTGCAGCAACGTATTCAAAACATTCTGCTGGCTGAAGAACGCACCGCGCACCGAAGAGTTATACATCACGATCAATAAAACCGCGAGAACAACTACAACGCTGGATTCGCGAGCCATGAGCAGATTCCTGAAGTATCTGCTCATGGTCGCACCCTGCCCTGCGGACGTATCTTTACTGTTTACGGTCTGCGTATCAGGTTGAGGCAATCCCCTTCTCCTTCAGCTTCTGTAGAAATGCGGGTGCATTGGCGGGGGTAACGACTGTTACGCCAGTATCAATAGTATGGTTCTTCATATTGAGAGGCATATTCAATTTGTCAAGCTCTGGTTTAAGTTGCTTCAGCGCCTGGTCGATGTTGCCGCCGTCCTTATTTAGATAGTTCAGCAGCATGATGGAGAGCCGCCCCTCTTCATAAGGTGTCTGCACAACGGTGAGATCAACCATACCGTCCGCTAGGCCCTTAAGAGTCTCCGGGTCGCCATCAAAACAGATGATTTTCATTTTGCTGCGAAGGTTTTCCTGAGTCACAACGTTGATAATGGCCGGGCCATCATAGGAATAGAGCCCCACCAGGCCATTAAGGCCTTTGTTAGCATACTTTGTTATGGCGTTCTGGATGTTAGCTTGGGCGGCATTTTTATCCTGTTGGTCAATCATGGGAGGAGCCAGAAAAGTAATGTTGCTACCCTGAAGCGCTTTCAGGAATCCGTTATACCGGTCTATTGCGTTCTGCTGGCTCATGGTACCAACAAACGCCATGAGCTTACCGCCATTGGGAAACAGCTTTCGCGCTGCCTGCCCTGCAAGAAAACCAGCGTTGAAATTGTTGGTACCAAGATACGCCAGGCGATTTGACGTGGGTGCGTCGGAGTCGAAACATATTACCGGTACGTGGCTGGCAACTGCCTGATTAATTGTGCTGGTCATTGCTACAGGATCAATCACCGAGATACCAATACCCTTTACACCTTTGGCGAGAGCGTCTTTGAAGATACGTATCTGCTGGACGTTGTTGCTAGGATTTGGGCTCTGTCGAAGTGCATTGACTCCAAGGGTTTGTCCCACTTCTGTGGAACCCTTATCAAGCGACACCCAAAACGGTGACGTACCGTTAGTAATCAGCATAAACGTTGGCTGTGATGCCGATGAACTGCTGCCGGTGGAGGCGCTTTGGCCATTTCCCCCGGTGCTGTTGCTGTTACTGCAGCCTGCCATTGCGGCTAAAAGCGCCGCGGCAACTGCTCCCTGCCATAGGAAGCGACATTTCATAGTAAAGTTTCTTCTCCTTATGGAAATGAATAGAACCGTAACGAAGCTTGTTGATAACGCTCACAAACCAAGCGCGCTTTGCAGAAAGCCGCGACTAATGGTGAGGGAATCACGCGGAGTTAGCAGCGTTCGATCCTGTTCTGTGACCACCCATTGCCCCGCAGTTTCAATAACCGCAGAGTATGCACCCTTTAAATCCACATCTCCACTGCCCAATTCCTTAAACTGCGGAACCGATTTTCCATCGGCATCTACCAAACGTTTACCATCCTTGAAGTGGAAATATCCCGCCCGGCTTGCGTTTGCACGAATGAATTGCCTAACATCCTGCTGTGCGTACCAAAGCCAGAATACGTCAATGTTCAGCTTTACGAACTCGGGATCCGTCTCTTGAAGGAGGACGTCCATGCCTGTGCTGCCACCCAAATCCTTAAACTCCCAGTCGTGATTATGGTAGTTGAATTTTACGCCGTTGTCTGCGAGAAGCCTTCCAACCTCATTGAAGCGACGGGCAGACGCCATGTAACCTTCAACGGAGCTTCCATCGCCAACTCCAGAGCACATCATGTAATTTATACCTGCATCTTTGGCGTAAGCTAATGCCTCGTGAAGCAACGCGTCATCAGCGTAGGTATTATATCCAAAATGAGCGCCTGCAACGCGCAATCCGTGCCGGGCAAGGGCGTTAATCACGTTCTCTTTACCGTGCGAAGTATAAAGGTTGCCAGCCTCAATAGCCGGATACCCAGCAGCAGCAACGTCTTCTAGAACGCCACCAAAATCGGTGCTGTTGCGCTCACCAAAAATAATCAACTGCACTGCTAGATCAGGTTTAGCCATAGTTACCTCGCAAAGCTCATCGTTGAATTCGCCGTACTATTCTCTATGCCTTATTAAAATACCTTCAAACTGGCAACATTGTTTGTAAAGATTCTACATTAATTCGGTTGGCACCCAATTTTAACATACTTTGTCTACCATTTCTCCCTACAAAAAGTAAACCGCCCACAGCACATACGTGCTGTGGGCGGTTTACATAATCGATGTCCTTAAGCAGCGCGCCGTGGTTCATCGCCGTCATTAACAAACTTGCTCACAGCGCTGTCGAGTATGCCGCGCTTTCGCCTATCGGGAAACGGCAGGTTTCCGGTCTGTGTCGACTTTCTACGATCCCATTCGAAGTTCTGGAATTGTGATACAAGTGACATGACTTTCTGATTTGTATCGCTCAACTTCTCTGCTTCAACAAGTACATTACTGAGTTCAGCACTCTGTCTTCCAACAGTGTCAAGCACCTGCTCAGCGTTTCTTGAGAAATCCGCTGCAGCTGCGCTCATTTCCTGGGCACCGGCAGCAGTCTCCTCACTTACCGATGCGACTGTTAGGATTGCCTGGCCGACGTTATCACCATATTCAACAACACTCTCCACCGTCTCAAGGTTGTGAATGGCACTCGTTGCTACCTGCTCAATTGCCGACTGCACCTGCAGGATAGATTGCGCCATGTCCCGCGCCTGTTCTGTCATGCGAGTGATATCGGTTGATACGGCAGTAACCTGGGTGACAATGTGCTGGAAAGCTTCACCAGCTTGTTTACTGCGGGCTGATTCCTTGATCACCTGCTCACTGTTACGCGCCATGGAGGTTACGGTCTCCTCTACGGTCGTTCTCACGGACTCTATAAGACCGGCGATCTCCCGCGTTGCCAGGGCCGAGCGCTCGGCAAGTTTTCTTACCTCATCGGCCACTACCGCGAATCCACGTCCATGTTCGCCAGCTCGTGCCGCCTCAATGGCCGCGTTGAGCGCTAACAGGTTAGTCTGCTCCGCAATCTGGTCTATTGTCTCAACAATGGCGCCAATCTCTTGCCCTCTCTTGTCCAGTTGCCTCACTCTATCGGCAGTCGCTTCAACCTGCTCGCGAATGGTCTCCATTCCTGTGATAGCGCCTTCTACTGCAACTGCGCCCTGTTTCGCGGCGTCGCCAGTATTCTCAGCGCTCTGCTCCATTGCTTGCGCCGCAGAAAGCAGCCGGGTTACTGCGTTTTCAAGTGTCCTGGCACCCTCATCCACATGCTCAGCAGACCGCTGCTGCATCTTGCTACTCTCCTGAACCTGGCCGATCGCCATTCGCAGCCGTTCCATGGCATCTGCTGCCATCGTGGCTGACTGGGCAAGCTGTTCACTGCCACCAGCAATTTGACGACTGGTTCCCGCGGTCTGCTGCGCCATCTCGGCTACATGACGCATCGCATCCATAACGGTCAGGTTTGCGTCATTCGAGTTGCGGCTGGAGCCAACCAGCGACTTGCTGCTTTCCACAGCTGCGCTAACGCTACTAGATAGGGCTCCAATCAGCATGCGCATGCTGTCGGTCATCTTCAGGAACGAATTACCTAGGGTATCGCCTTCACACAACGGTTCAATCTTCACCGTGAGGTTACCACTAGCAACCTCGCTCGCCATAGAAGCCATGTGCTGCAAGTAGCCCGCAATTTTGGCAAAGGCCTGAGCAAGGGCACCTATCTCATCACTGCCCGCATCTGTAAGAGTAAGGTCGGTTTCGCCATTCGCGAGACGAGTCGCCACGGTAACAATAGATTTGGTACGCTTTGCAAGTGCAGCTGCAATCATCCAGCAGATAATGCTGCACAGTACGGCTGCAATAATGGCGGCAGCCCAAAACCAAGCGATCATCCGGTGGCTACCGTTTTCAAGGTGGCGCTCAATCGTTAGAAAGTCGCTTTGCGGTGCCTGGGTTACAATCACCCAGTTCCAGGGCTTGTAGTACTCGGCGTGCAACAACATCGGTACGTTACGCGCGGTGCTCCCGCCGTGTGCGGTAAACGTCAGCGATACCGGTCGGCCGTCGCTACTACTTACCGCCTTGTCTATCGCTGCAGCATAAGGATGCGCCCCGTTGCTGTCAGTTACTTCAAGGGCACTTGTACCTTGTAATGCAGGTGAAGCGACAAGGTATTTCCCACGAGTGTCTCCCGTGGCACCAACTATTGATACATTGCCAGATTTGCCCACAACCGTACCGAGTATTGCATTACGCAGGGCCGAAACTGACTCCTCTTTAACCCCTACATAAAGGCAGCCAATTACTCGTCCGCTAGCATTTTTCAACGGATGATATACCGTAACGTACCAAGCGTTTACGACGTAAGCCGTCCCTCTGTAGTCATTGCCAGATAGAACTGCCTTAGTGACAGGGTTAGCTGACCCGTTCGGGTTTATCGCAGGAATATAAGTTCCAATTGCACGCTTGCCGTCCGTTAGCTTAACATTTGTGGCAACCCTTAGCAAGTCACAAGCATCGTCCATACGTTGAAATACCGTACACGTACTTCCGGTTAGATCCCAAACCTTATCAACCAACGGATCATGTGTTCTAGGGTCAGTTATGCGCCCCATCCATTGTCCGCCCCATTGTAACTGTTTTAGGTGGACGGTTGTGGCATCTTTTGTAAACTGGTTTATAGCCCTCCAAGTCACGTTAGAACCGCCGGTTTCCAGGTTACCACGCTGCTTTACAACAAATAGCGCAGTGTTTAACGAGCTGTCTACTTGCTGCCTCACAGATTCGTCCTGAGCCCTTACGAGGTCATAAACGCCGGTCGTGATGTGGTTCAGTTCTTGCGCCACCATGTGGTTTGCTTCGTTTTGCGTATCCGCCGTAAACTGCTTTGCCTGCCACATGCCGACTCCTACTAACGCCGATGCAGTGAATACGACACTGCCTACGCCTATTGCAAATAATTTTGTTCCTATATTCACGGAATAGACCTCGCTAATTATGTACCGAGTATTTTTCGACAATCAAAAACCGTTGTTTGGCCCTAGAGTATCGGCAATTCTACGATATTCTTTAGCACTGGTTTTTTGGTCATTTTATCAATTTCACCGCAAAGCAAAACGGCTGTGATCACAGTATCTGTAATCACAGCCGTAATAAATAATTCAGGAAGATTTTCTACCTAACTTCGTATAAGCGCTAGCACTTCATCGCGCCTTGCCTCCATATCGGCCTGGCTTCGAGCTTCCAGATTTAATCGGACGAGCGGATCGTTAGCGGAAGGGCGAACGTTGAAGTGCCAATCGGGGTACTCCACAGAGATGCCGTCGCGATAGTGCTGATCGGCATCGCTATAGGTCTCTTTAATCCTTTGGATGACAGATTCTGTTGATTTTACGGTTGAATTAATTTCACCAGATATGTAATAGGATCCCAGGCTGGCAACCAGGCTGCTCATAGTAATATCCTGCTCGCTCAACATTTGAAGAATGGAAAGGAGCGGAATGAAGCCGTTATCTGCATAGTAATGGTCCCTAAAATAGTAATGGCCAGAAACTTCGCCACCAAACACGCCGTTTTGGGCCCGCATGGTCTGTTTAATATACGAATGGCCCACACGCTCTGCAATTGGGTTGCCACCTAGTCTCGTTACCCAATCTGCCACGGCCCATGAGGCGCGCAGATCGTACACGATTGACGCGCCCGGATTACGGGCAAGAAAGTGGCGTGCTACCAGAGTGGTGATAAAATCACCGGAAATGGGGTTTCCCAGTTCATCCACAAAAAATACGCGGTCTGCATCACCATCCCACGCAACGCCAAAATCCGCCTTCTGAGCGACAACTTCCTCAACTAACTGCTCGATGTTCTCTCGCTCAAACGGATTAGGACCATGGTTGGGAAACCTTCCATCCGGCTCAAAGAACAGATTTGTCACGCTCAATTGCGCCATCCGACCAAATATCCCGGCCGCTGGTAGGCCGCCTACCCCATTCCCTGCATCCGCTACAATTTTAAATGGCTTTATTGCGCCAACGTCAATAAAGCTCATAAGGTGGTCAACGTAATCGCCAAGAATATCCTTGCTGGTAACACTGCCAAGTACGGTAACCGGTTTGAAGTTGCCACCCATAACAAGATCGCGAAGCTCTTCCATGCCAGAGCCCATGCCTACAACACGGGCACCAGCCCGAACTATTTTCATGCCGTTCAGCTCTTTGGGGCTGTGCGATGCCGTAATTTCTACTGCCGGTATACCGTACTTGCCGGAAACATAATAGACTGTATCGGTGGTCGCCCTGCCAATATCCAGCACATCAACACCCTGTGCATTGAGGCCCCTTGCGAGCGCTGCGGCCCATGCCGGACCAGAAATCCTTGCGTCATACCCGATAGCAACCTGTGGCTCGCCAAAAAAATCTGCGAGGCCCTTGCCTATCTCCTCTACCTCGTCTGGGCTTAATGGTGCCTGGTACGTATCCTGCGCTCCCACTTTACCGAAATATTCACTGCTCTCGTCTACGAGTTCCGGTACAAGGGCTCGAATGTCATAGTTACGGAATACCTTGGGGTCTGGCGCGGCCATGTTAGCTAATCTCCTAATACTACACGGATATTTCTCTAGCCCAATTTGTGCGGACGTCAGGGTGACCAGTCACGCGGGCAGCTCATGAAATTGTACATCAAAGTATCGGCTAAAGGCACGGTTTAGTTCACTGCGTTTGATCGTAGGCACGAACGACGAGCAAATTCACAGATGTTTTCTTCCGTGGTAAAGTTAAATCTACCGATTAGGGGATTACTTTTTCAGGAATATACGTCAGGCTACTATGGGGCAATGCAATGTTCTAGATGGATTTCGTCTATCCCGGCTGGGCGTTCATGATGCATTTTGCCTGGGCATTCTGCACTACAACATTAGAAACGGTAAGTGTAATGAGTCAACAGTTAGTTAAAGACGTGAAAGAACCGGACCACGGTCACGTCCGTAAGATTCCACTTCAAGCGCTGATCGCGATCCTCGCCATAATCGGCATGGTGGTTTCAGCGGTAATGTATTTGCCGCCGTTCAGGCACTTGCAGGTTAAGCAATTTCCAGCTTTCTCGCTGCCGCTACTAGTGGTGCTAGTTGTAGGTGGAGTTCCACTGGTTTACCAATTAATTCTTAACCTGTTCAAGGGCATTTTCGGGTCGGACATGCTCGCAGGTATTTCTATCGTTGCATCGCTATTTCTGCATCAATACCTAGCTGGCGTTCTTGTAGTACTCATGCTCTCTGGGGGGCAGGCGCTCGAGGAGTACGCAACCGGTAATGCATCTTCGGTATTGAAGGCTCTCGCAAAGCGCATGCCGAATACCGCTACGATAGTAGTAGGTCATGGGCTTAAGGAGATTCCTCTACCACAGGTTAAGGTTGGTGACGTAGTAGCCGTCTTTCCACATGCACTATGTCCTGTGGATGGAACGGTGCTCTCCGGGCACGGGACAATGGACGAGTCCTACCTAACTGGCGAGCCATATAAGGTATCCAAGGCACCAGGAACAACCGTTTTATCGGGTTCAATCAACGGTGAGGCCGCTCTCAATATTAGGTGCGATAAACCAGCAGAGGATTCACGTTACTCGAAGATTATGCAGGTAATGCGAGACTCGGAAGAAAAAAAACCGCGCATGCGAAGACTCGCCGACAAGCTTGGCGCGGCCTATACGCCGCTCGCGCTTGCTATTGCAGTGATGGCATGGGCACTCTCTGGCGAACCGCTACGGTTTCTTGCTGTGCTTGTAGCTGCAACGCCTTGCCCGCTACTCATAGCAATACCAATCTCCATTATTGGATCTATATCGCTAGCTGCAAGGATGGGCATCATAATCAAGGATCCATCTGTGCTGGAAAACATCAGCAGCTGCAGGGTTGCGATATTCGACAAGACAGGCACTCTTACCTATGGCCGCCCAAAATTGACAGAGGTAATTCCTGCGGCAAACCATGAAGGTAATGAGGTTTTAGCCCTCGTATCCAGCTTGGAACACTACAGCAAGCACCCTCTTGCTAGCGCGATTATGGAGGCGGCCGCGGAGGCATCTGTGCCCACATATGAAGCAGAAGCGGTTTCTGAGGTACCCGGCAATGGATTACGTGCATCAATCAAAGGGAGCGCAATTCACGTAACGGGGCGTAAGCAACTGCTCGAACAGCACCCAACTCTGGCATCCCAGTTGCCTCCTGCGGCTGCAGGCATGGAGTGTATCGTAATGATTGAGGATAAAGTAGGTGGAACGCTAAGGTTTAGAGATGAACCGAGGCCGGATGGCGCAAAATTCATTGAACACCTCAGTCCCAAACACGGGGTTTCCAGAGTGATGCTCGTCTCTGGCGACCGCGAGGAGGAGGTGCAACACCTCGCAGCCCAGGTGGGAATAAAAGAGGTGTATGCATCGCAAAGCCCCGAACAGAAACTGGAGCTTGTTAGACGGGAAACCGCTAACCTGCCTACCGTGTTCCTTGGGGATGGAATCAACGATGCTCCAGCTTTAACCGCAGCAACAGTGGGAATAGCCTTTGGAAACAACAGCGAGATTACAGGCGAGGCAGCGGACGCCGTCATTCTCGATAGTTCGCTTGCCAAGGTAGATGTTTTGCTGCACATTGGGAAAAGGATGAAAATGATCGCTATGCAGAGTGCAGTTGGCGGTATTTTCCTAAGTCTTACTGCAATGGTGCTGGCTGCATTGGGTCATGTAACGCCTGTTGAGGGTGCAATAGCGCAAGAGGTGATAGACGTGATGGCAGTTGTCAACGCCCTTAGAGCCGCACTGCCGCCTAAACAGCTGTCGGACTACGGCCAGCAGTAACTTGTGAATGGGGGAAATTACCGATCTGCGTGACATTGGAACTTCCCTGTAGTATTTGCCAAATTTACCAATAATTGGTACATCAAGCAGTTAATGGGAGTTTCGCGTGGAATTGGCAAATACCGTGACGTATGTGGTTGCTGGTTTGGAAGAAAAATCTAGACTTAAGCAGACCTGCTGTGCTTGCGGCACCTCTGTTCAGGCTATAGAAACAGGTGCCTCGGCACTCGCTATGGCGCGAATGGAGTTGCCACTCCTCATCATAGCCCAGGAAAACTTGCCAGATATGACCGGGATGGAGCTATGTGAGCGCGTACGCATGGAACCATCACTGTGCAGTACTCGCCTAATGATTGCTGCTACAAAGCCGCCCATAGGTGAGAGGTTTACTCCAGACGAGTGGCTGCCAATCAACGGTGCAGACGACGAATGGCTATGGCGCATCACGGCTGCGATTCGTACAGCCTGTGCCTATAATGCCCTGCACCACACTACAAACGAGAATATCAATCTGCATGACCAATTAAACAATAGCGATCGCCAGCTGATTGACGCCACGGCAGAACTGGTTGAAATGGCGGCTCAACTTCATGCGGAAATTGCGCGCAACGCCCAGTTGGAACAAGAGCACCTGCAAATGGTACGACGAGATGTCATTGCACAGGCAGCCGCAGCCCTCCGGCATGAGATCAACAACCCGTTGTTTGCCATATCGGGAAGCGCCCAGAATATTGCACGGCGATTAAGCAGCTCCGAAACTGAAGTAACGGACGAAATGCGAAACGCATTGCGACGCATACTCACAGGGGCTGACAGGATTTCCGAGGTGGTACAAACGATTTCATCTATGCTAGATCCCGTCAGCACAGGCTATGTTGGCGGGCTGCAAATGTTAGACCTTAGGGCTAACGCGGGTGAACACCTCCCAATCTCCGAGCGCTAAAAATGGAGCCCTAATTGTGCCTGAGCGCCGTAATCGGGTTGATTATCAAGTTGACCAGTTCCATTGTGAACTGTAACAGTTGCCGCAAGCGAAAAATCAAAAATGCTACCCATAGTGTGCGTAAAACCCAATTGATAGGTTTGTGCCCCGCCAGACAACCCGCTGAACAGATTATTGGCTTGCAAACCGGTTTGTATGCTATCGTAAGGGGTTAGCTTTAAAGACAACGAGAACGAGTCTACGTCGGACGAGGCACCGTTGTAAAGGTCTTGCATGCTTACGTTCGTACTCAGGTTGAGAGCCCCTACCGACGCATTGAGGCCCACATTCTCCTGAAGTGCACGTGTTACCTGACCATTTGTTACAGGGTTTCGCGTGAATCCTCCTGTAAATTTCAGGGCTTTAGTTGGCTGTACCGCCACGTTAAGCGCGTAGGTATTTACTGCAGGCATCACTGTAGGGGCAGCCGCAACTGGTTGTTGTTGCCACCGCAATAGCATGTCACCTTGCATGGATAGCGCTGGGCTAATTTGAGCGCTTGCGGAAAGCGAACTTCCATACTGTTGCAGACCTGGTGAAAGAAACTGCGTGACCCCTGCACCTAACTTCACGCGGTTGGACGCAAGCGGCGCATTGACAGTTACTGCACGCGAAGCAACGAGACCTGTTTGTAAGAACTGCTCATTGTCACTTAGATTCAAATTGAGACCCGGTACCTTTGCTACTGGCGTGTATCCTACGGAGATATTGGCCTGGTTTTCTGGTGTTGCGCCCACTGTATTTTGAAAGGTGCCGTGAAGCTGTAGCTCAGTGGTTGGCTGCGAATTTAAAGCGAGAGACGATGTTTGCGAATAACTAGCACCAGAGCCACCACTTGCCGTACTGGCGGTGTAGCCTGCAGTTGCTGTAGTGTGGCCGGGCAAGGGCTGTACAAGGCTTACATTGTCCTGCACGATAGTCTCTGGCTTGCTCCCGGCAGACGCCGTTGTATTGATCTGTCTCTGTCCCTGCAGCTGCGTTCCACCTGCAAGCTGCAGGTGCATGTCACCAGCAAACTGTTGACTGGTGCCGCTGACGACATCCGAAGCACCGCGCCCAGTTGCCGCGGCACCCAAATGCTGAAAATCTTGAGCATTAAGGTCGATCGTAAGTTGTTTCGTCGGCTGCAAGTTCATTACAGCCTGAAGATTTTGCTGCCCCGCACTGATCCCTGCCGCATCTGACTGATTAAATGCCGTGCCTGCACGGTTAAATTGCAGCGAAAAATTGCCACCCTTCCAGGCCGACTTGTCACCAAGCAGGATGCCAGACCGCTGAAGCCAGTTTCCCCCGTGAAGGTCGACGAACATGCCCCCAGTTACCTGGTTAGCGCGGCCCACGGCGGTGACACCATGTAGCTGCAAATCAGTTTGAACATTGGGCAGGCCGGCACCATTGGTACTACCCTGAAGTAAAGAGTTAACACGAAGCCACCCGTGCGGATTATTCGCCACCTGCCACTGTAATGGCACCGCGGAGGGCATAGACGAATTTTGTTGCTTGCCGCCAAAGCTCCTGTACGAAATACGAAGCAACTGTCCGGATGCGAGCGGTTGTGAAAGTGTAATCTGGCCCGTGCTGTAATTTAAGGTGTAGTCGTCTCCTTCAATAAGGAGACGGCCGTTAAGCACAACGAGCTGGCTGCCGACCTGCGGCTGGCTGTAACTCAACACGAATGGGCCTGTGGTTCCGTTACCCATAAATACGTCTGTTACCACACCGGTGGCACTGTCCTGGTTGGAGAATACAGGTGATCCACTGCGGCCATTTGCTGTAATGGAGGTTGGAAACAGCGCTTGGCCCGTCGCAATTCCCTGGCCAACCGCGGGTACACAACCCGCGGCAAGCAGCAACACAGACAGGATATACCTCGCGCGGTTGAATTTGGAAATCGACCACCTGCCTCGGGCACATTCCCAATCGGAGCCGTAATTATCCATTCGACCTATTAAGTGACCTCTATTAAAGGAGGCTCCTTGTACGACGCACATTCGATTGTGTCTCAATTTGGATATCAACATATGCGGTAGCTCATTTATCGGTCTAACATCGCGTACTAACTAATAATACGTAGTATTCGGAGATTTGTGACCAAAATTTAAGTGTTGCAATTTAAGGTCATTATGGAACAAATACCTGTTGCTGGAAACTAGTTGGCTGGGCAAAGCTCATGTTTTCACCTGTTCAATCCGATAATTAACTGCGTGTCAACTTACTCACATTGAGGGGTAGTATCGTGGCTACATCATCGGCAGACGTTACAATTTGTCAGCATAGCGGTGTCACAATCTTGAATCTTGCAGGAGAGTGGAGTGACGACATGCAGCAGCGAATGCGGGATGCGCTTCTCGCACTTGCCAAGTCTGCACATCTGGAAGTAGTGTTGAACATATCGAAGACACTACTTATACCAGTATCCGATCCGCTCTGGTGGAAAATGCTGGAGTCGAACCTGCAGTGCCTTATAACGCACCACGCGAGCGTGAACATCGTTGGTACAGATCTGCAGCTCCAGATGGCCTCGCGTAACTGGCTCGTTCGTAGTTTACGCTGGTCATCGTCGGAAGAGGAAGCCGTTTGTCGCATTAGAGGTGTTATGCAAGGTTCCACCGGCATTAAAAGCCGCGCATGGTTTGCGGAACCACACCCAGAATTCAGGTCGCGAAGTGCAGGATAGCGCTCGCGCAGAATAGCCGCCAAGGACTCAATGGAATGAATAACGAAGACACAAAATTAAGAATAGTTCGCTTAATCGAACCGTCGCTTTGTCTGTCCTGCAGGCATGCCAGCATTGCTACTGTGGAGATGTCCAACGGGTCCAGTCGACGCATGCTACACTGCAAACGCCTCGACTGTGACAACTGGCAAACGGAAGAGACGGACGAGAAGCCGACGAACATTCAGGACGTTGAGTAAACTAGTTACTTAAATTAGCACACGATTAAATTTACCAGGCGGTCACCACAAATGTGACTGCCTGCTTAGGTTTTCGTACTTCAAGCCGTCAAGATACGCAGTTGACCACCCAACAGCATTGAAATATCACTATCCTCTGGCGTAATATCAGGCACCGACAACACCTCATGAAAACAAAATGAGGATGACGGGCCAATTACCCCCCATCCTCAACGATACAGTCCAGACGCGTCAAGACCTAGGCTACCATGGAAACCTCGGCCTGTACGGTACCAAGGGCCTCTACGTCCACTCCGGCTACGATCTCCGTATATGCCATCACAATGAGCGTTGGCAGCGCCCTTTCTACAAGACGCCTTACCGGCAGTCGTATCTGGCCGCTACACAATAGAACCGGGTGGTAACCCTGGTCCGCCCAGATTTCCATTTCGTCGCTCAGGTTTTTGATGATGCTCTGCGCAAGGCCAGGTTCAATCGCTAGCATCTGCCCCGTTGGGGTCATTTGCACCGCTCCACGTAGCTCTTGCTCTAACGAAGGCGCAAGTGTGAGTACTCTCAGCATACCGTCCTCGTCTACGTACTGCTGACAGATCTGCCGGGCAAGAGCAGCTCGTGTGAACTCTGCTAGCGCGTCCATTTCGCGTGTCTTTGGAGAGTAGTCTGCCAATGTCTCCAGGATAGTAGTAAGATCTCGTATTCCCACTCTCTCTCGAAGCAAGCTTTGCAACACCTTCTGGACTTCACCCAAAGTGAGCAGGTTGGGCACAAGTTCGTTAACAGCAGCCTCATCGGTACGTTTAACGTGCTCAAGCAGCTTTTGCGTCTCCTGACGCGTCAGCATCTCTGCAGCATGGTTCTTGATCACCTCGGTAAGGTGCGTTACGAGTACGGTTGAGGGTTCTACAATGACATAGCCTGCCATCTCCGCGCGCTCTTTCATTGCACGTGGAAGCCAGAGTGCAGGCGTACCGAGTGCCGGTTCTACAGTGGGTGTGCCTTGGAAAGGCTGGCGAACCATGCCAGAATCGAGCGCTAGAACGCAGTGCATCAGAAGCTCGTGCTGTGCCACAACTGCCCCGCGGATCTTTACCTGGTACTGGTTTGTCTTCAACTGCAGGTTGTCACGAATTCGCACAGTTGGCAGTACGATGCCCAGCTCCAGTGCAATCTGCTTACGAATGTTGCCCACACGTTCCGCAAGGTCGCCCCCCTCCTCTGGAAGAGCGAGCGGAACGAGGTTGCTGCCAAGCTCCAGTTCAATTGTTTCAACGCCAAGAAGCGGCATCACGGCCTCTGGCCCAGTTGGTGCCTGGTGAGCCACCTGTGCGGCATGAGCAGCTTTGTCGCTGGACGTTTTAGCGTCATCGCTATCCCGCTTCTGCAGGAACCACGCTCCTCCCCCCATAAGCGCAGCGCCAATTAATAACTGAATTTTGGGGAACCCAGGTAGAACTGTAAGGAACAGCAGTAACCCGGATACAACTGCCAACGGCCTGGAACTTCCGAACAGCTGTCCAAGAAAGTCATGCCCTAGCGACTTCTCAGCACCAGCACGCGTTACAATCAAACCTGTTGCGGTGGATATCAGGAGCGCAGGAATCTGGCTTACGAGGCCCTCACCAATGGTAAGCAGGGTGTACGTCTGCAAGACGCTCATGACGTCGCCACCGCGTGAGAGACCCAGTGCAAATCCACCAACAATGTTTATAATGATGATAAGAATGGCAGCGATAGCGTCACCACGCACAAACTTGCTGGCGCCATCCATCGCGCCATAAAAGTCAGCTTCGCTCTCAATCTGCTTACGGCGCGCCCGGGCGATCTCCTCATTTATCAGCCCAGCATTAAGGTCAGCATCAATAGACATCTGCTTACCAGGCATAGCGTCTAATGTAAACCTTGCGGCTACCTCCGCAACGCGTCCTGCGCCGTTTGTAATTACAACAAACTGAACAACTACCAGGATAAGAAACGCAATAATGCCAACGATATAGTTACCGCCGACAACGAATTTACCAAAGGCTGTGATAACCTGCCCGGCCTGCCCGCTGCTCAAAATCAACTTGGTAGCTGCAACGTCCAGTGACAGCCTAAATAGTGTCATTACCAGCAACAAGGAAGGAAATATGCTGAACTGCAGAGGCTCGGTATTGTAGAGTGCCACGAGAAGGACTGTTGCAGAGGCGCTAATATTTACGACAAGCATTGTGTCCAATAGCCAGTCGGGTAGTGGAACAATGAGCATTCCCACTATCACGATTAACAGTACCGCAAATAGCAGGTCAGTACTCGCTGCAAGGCGGTGTGCAAATTGAGCCATGATAGGGGCACCGGATTTTGGTGTTGACAAGTTCAGAGCTCCTGAAATTGATCTCGCTAAAAGTGTGTACAGGCGGTTATCTTCAATATCGGTAGATCGGCTTACAAACTCCACCCTATTGGCGGGGTAGACTTAAAGAGCGTGCAACAAATATTTGACGAAACGGAATGGTGCTATGAGATTTGGAGTGTGCGCCGCGCAAAATACTGCGGCTATCCTTGCCGATTCAGGCTACGACTACATTGAGCTATCTGTGGCAGGCGACCTCAATCCCAATCTTTCTGACCACGACTGGTTAGAGATTGCCCACGGTATCACCAGGATGCCTCTATGTGCAGAAGCGTTCAACAGCTTTGTTCGATCCGCGCGCATTGTTGGGCCAGACGTTGACTTTCCGCACCTGGCGCACTACGTCTCGGTTGCGGCTGCACGAGCGTCTAGCGTGGGCGGAAGCATAATAGTATTCGGAAGTGGGAGTGCACGCCAGATACCGGAGGGCTATAATGCTGAATTGGCTTCAACTCAACTACAAGATTTTCTGAATCTGTGCGGTGACGAAGGTGCCAAGCACGAAGTCACAATTGTGATTGAACCACTGTGCGCTCGTGAGTGTAACTCCATCAATTTCGTTTCGCAGGGTGCTGACCTCGCTCGCAAAACTGGAAAGCCTTACCTCATGGCCCTCGCGGATACCTACCATCTGGGAGCT
>JAJZFK010000211.1 GCA_021805405.1 bacterium | reverse complement strand
GTGGACTAACATTACGAATAACCTGCCATCGAAGGTTAGGGAATACTGGGTAACACGTATTGTCGCTTCGCATTTCTTCAAGGGAAGAGCGTACGTCTCGATAGATGGTCATAGAAGTAACGACCTCGCACCGTTCATCTTTGAAACAGATGATTATGGTAAGTCGTGGAGATCAATCGTTTCAAACCTGCCTGCCGAAGGGCCAGTCCAGGCGCTGAAGGAAGATGGTATAAACCGAAATCTTCTGTTCGCCGGAACAGAATTTGCCGCGTGGGCCACGTTTGACGGGGGGAAATCGTGGCATAAACTTAACGGCAACCTTCCAACCGTTGCAGTAGATGATTTAGCAATACAACCACGCGATCATTCACTAGTGGCAGGAACTCATGGTAGAAGCGTATGGGTACTCGACAACATTACTGAACTTGAGACGCTAGCTGCCAAACCCAAGGCCGACCAGCCATTGCTATTTCCCGTTCAGCCGGCACTAGAATACAATGGACAGTATCAGCCTGTATCCGGGCAGTGGCCGTTTTTGGGGCATAATCCACCGCGTGGCTTGAATGTGAATTACTGGCTACCAGCATTGGAGGATGGTGGGCCACAAATCGTGGTGAAGAACGGAAAGGGCAAAGTAGTGTATTCTGCAAATGGCAGCCAGTTGCCAGGCCTTCAGTCAGTTAGTTGGGATATGAGGGTTCCAGCCCCACCAAATGGCTGGGGTCCTGGAGATCATGCACCAAAATTTGTAACACCAGGCAGTTATACGGTAACATTTACGATAGGTAAGATTTCTTTTACTGAACCGGTAACGATTTCGGGAGACCCATCTCTTTCTGCAATACCTGGCAAATAGAGAATGAATAGGTGTGCGCGCTGCCTCAACGGCGTTGCGCTCACTTGGCAACACAGGTTTACCTGTCACGAGCAGGAATTCTGAGATAAAACTGAAGGAGCTTGCGATGCGGAGAATAATTGGTGCGGTCGTTGGTACGCTATTTGCTGCCAGTACAGCATGGGCAGCACCCGCCCAGTACCACGTAAAACTCACGATGGATCCCACAGTATTAAATATTGCAGGTTTAAACAAACTGCAGATGGGCTATTATCCTGTTGGAATTGCTCTCAGCGATACTAAGCCCGCAGGTATAACCAGCGAGCCCAAGTATGCTGGTAAGGTGCAATATGGCGAATTTTCACTTGGCAACGGGCCAAAGAGTCGTTATATCATTGCTGTGGATGAGCAGCCTGGGCACTTTAAATTCTACCTTGATGCCGACCATACCGGTAATCTTGCCAGTGCTACCAATTTTATGTGGCCTAGCAAGCAGGCAGCCGGTAGGTCGCAGTATGGTATCGCAGACTATTTGCTGAACGCTTCCTACGGCACAGCCACTGCTGAAACTTCACGGGCACCTTACGGGGTAGCTATGTTCTGCATTGTTGCCGATGGGCAAGTACACCTTGAGCAATTTCGCGAGGCCGCACGGGTAGGCAGCATCATGCTAGGTGGTAAGCCAACAAAGCTAATGGTTGACGAGAACGACTGCAACGCGCTATTTAATAAGCAGGGCGCTCTAGACAAGAGCGGCACACCTGTTGTATCGGCGACGAACAGGCCAATGGACATTCTCATCGATACCGGGCATGATGGCAAGTACGCGTTTCGTGCCAATGCTATGTACACGTTTACGCTGAACGGTGTTAATTACACGCCAAAAATGACAGCCGACGGTGCCAACCTAACGTTAACCAAAACAACATCCGCGGCCTATACTCCGCCAGCACCTCCAGCACAACCGCAACTGCTGCCAGTGGGTTCTATGGCGCCTAATTTTACACTCGTGAAATCCGATGGTCAGCCCGTTTCGCTCGCAGACTATCGTGGTAAGGTCCTTATCCTCGACTTCTGGGCCACGTGGTGCGGGCCCTGCCAGGCCTCCATGCCACATATGGAGAAGATCTTTAAGCAACTTGATCCAACAAAGGTAGCGGTGCTTGGAGTTTGTACCTGGGACAAACAGGCACCTTATCAGCAGTGGTTGAAAGACCACAAGAACGACTACACCTGGACGTTTGCATTTGATAAGGATATGCCAAATGCGATTTCCGCGGCATTGTACAAAGTTAGTGGTATTCCGACGACCTATGTAATAGACCCTCAGGGAAAAGTCAGCGCTGTGCTAGTTGGGTACTCACAAGGTGACGACAGCCTCAACAAGGCACTCGCCAAATTGGGGATTAAAGTAACCGGTTAAGTTCGGTTTCATCAATCGCTCACCGTAAATCGCCAATGGGTGACCCATAGGTGAGCGATTTTATAAATCGGGCAGGAAATTCCCTTCGGTGAATGCAATACTATTACTACCGACTAGAATGTCGGCGCGGAACGGATCGGCGCTGGAAACTTTGGTAAGCAGCGCCGCAACGACACGCCAAAAATAAGGAGGACACTCAGTGAAACGATCTGTTGCTCCCTGGACTATCGTGCTGGCGCTGGTAGTGGCCATTGGCGGCCTAACGGCTGCAATGCCGGCCCGTGCACAGTTTGATACCAGTGTGAATCCGGAGCTATCGCAGGACTGGTATTTTCGGCTTGGTGTATTTGTTGCCCAAAGCAATACCACACGAAAGATCATGGGCGATGTGGGAATCAGCGGTACCCTGGAACGCAGAGTATATGCCGCGTCGAACTACGATCTGTTGATTGGCCTCGGCTACAACGGGTTCGACAAGGTCTACAGCATACCACTGTTGATCAACCTAATCCTACATCACAATAACATACGTTATGGTCTTGGTGCCGGATACTCATTTGGCAAGCGAGACAACGGTAAGGGCTCAAATGGTGTTGCGCTAGATTTAATTCTAGGCTACCAGCTTACCCATACAACCAACCCGCTATCACTTGACTTGAGGTACTTCTTTATCTCTGGAAGCAGCAATGAACTGGACGGCTACAGTTTAACACTGGGCTACAAGTTCTAGGCCGCGTCTGCAGCCCGGAGGAGGACTAGCCAAAGCCGGGCTGCAGCGTTGAACATATTTTTCGAACGTTTATTCCCCCCACTACTCAGACGCTATCGTCTACTTCTTTGGTCGTTCGTTGATCTTCTGGTGCAATGGTGCTTTGATGTGCGTAGTTGCTGGTGAACCAGGTTAATTTAGTGCCATATTGCTCATGTGCAGATTTGGTACCTTCATTATGTTGTCCCGCAATTATATATGACCGCCTGTGCATACCACAAAACCTTTTTCGCCTAGCTATCGTCTTATTGTATAGGAATATCCGCAATTTCTAAACAGCTTGGCAGGATTCTTGCTGTAGTCTGTTTAAATTCGGATGGTAAGGTCGCGATGTCTGGTGTTGAGTCATGTGCGCTACAATTTCATCTCCCGGCAATTATTTATTCATTTTCTGTCGGACCGGCGTACACAAAGTGACTGCCAAGCTAGAACGCGAACCATTGGCTCCTTAGGAATAAGAGCCAAAGGAGGATGCCGTTTAGTGTGTGAAAACAATTGCACTGTGGGTGTTAAAAGTTAGACACCTATGTAGAACTCTTATACGCGAATTATTTCGTCTAATTATATGAGTTCGCTCGCGCAATTGCCGGTTTTAAGACATTTGCCAATTGTACGGTGTTTGGTAGAGGTGCTGCTATGGAACATTGTAGATGTTAAGTAGTGTTACCGATGTTTAGTCACCCACGATTGGCGATCGAGACGTCTCGTGACAGAGAGGGATCTATTTTCCTATGAAGAGAACGCAGAATCCGAGTCGAAGTGAAGGGGATTTCAATAGTGCAGCTGAGCTGCCCATTGCCTCGCCGGAGATTGCATCTTATCTGATCAAGCTAACCAAGCGGCCGTTGCTGTCTAGTACCGAGGAATTGGAACTAGCAAATCGCATTCGTTTGGGCGATATGGCAGCCCGCGACGCATTGGTGGAAGCCAATATGCGCCTGGTGATTAATATCGCCAAGAACTACAATACTCATCTGCTGCCATTTGAGGACCTAGTTCAGGAAGGTGCTATTGGCCTCATGACTGCGGCCGAACGGTTCGATGCCTCCCGAGGTTTCCGCTTCAGTACGTATGCTACTCACTGGATCCGCCAGGCAATGAGCCGTGCACTGGATAACAAAGCAAAGTTCATTCGCATACCGGCCCACGTTTCCGAGTCGGTGCGCAAACTGGACCGCACGCGGGCACAATGGATCCGTGACAACGGTGAGGAACCGACGGCCGAAAAGCTCGCCGAGTTGATGGGTGTTACACTTCGCAAGATTGAGGCACTTCGCGTGTCTGCCCAGGATCCAGTGTCCTTAGATATGCTGGTAGGTGAGGACGACAACACGTCGCTTATGGCGCTAGTGAATGACGGCGGGGCAGCTAATCC
>JAJZFK010000181.1 GCA_021805405.1 bacterium | reverse complement strand
AAGAGCCGTTCTGCTGCCCCCGGTGAGCAGGCGAAATCGGTCGCCCAACCTCGTAGCCACCTGTTCCGGCCCCATGGCCCGTATCCGTGCAGCAGCCAGTTCAATTGCGAGCGGTATACCGTCAAGCCGCTGACAAATCTGCATGATCGCGTTAAAATTTCCAATATTTATAGTGAAGCCAGGGCGAACGGCCTGGGCGCGGTCCTGAAACAGCTTAAGCGAATCGGGTAGCGGCTGCCCAGCATGGTATCCGGCATTTTTAGGTGGCACAATCAAACCTGGTATGCGAAACACCTGCTCGCCGGCAATCTGTAAAGGTTCCCGGCTGGTTATAAGGATTTTTACATTCCTGCACGAGGAGAGAACTCGCTCTGCCAGAACTGCCACGGCATCAACAAGGTGCTCACAGTTGTCCCAAACCATCAGTATACTGCTAGTGCCTATGCATCTAACGAGAGCCCGTTCGGCATCGAGTTCCGATGAACCTTCCTGCCCAATAGATGCCAACACGGCCTGCACAAGTAGTTTTTCATCGGCTATTGGCGCAAATTCCGTTAACCAGATTCCATTGGCAAACGAGCACGCCAAGTCGGGCACGGCATGAAGGGCAAGCCGTGTTTTACCGGTTCCACCTGTGCCAACAAGTGTAACAAGGCGCGAACTTCGTAATAGCTCCCTTACACGGGCCACTTCTTGACCACGCCCTATAAACGAGGTGGTTGCGCGTGGTAAATTAGTACTATCTTCCGCGTGGGTAAAGGATTGTCCGTGGAAATCTTCTGTTAACCCAGGTGCCCACAACTGCCACACTTCCTCAGCCCGCAGATCGCGAAGACTTACGAAACCCAAATTTTTTAGCGTGAAATCTGGTTGCAACTGACCCTCAAGCAGTGTGGCAGCCGCAAGGGAGATGAGAACCTGACCAGGTGCAGCAGCTCCACGCAAGCGCGCGCAACGGTTCACCGTTGGGCCAAAATAGTCACCGTCACGGTGCTGCGCCTCCCCACAGTGAATGGCCATTCGAACTCCGAGTTGTATGCCGTGCACCCAATTTGGGCTCAATAGATTTCGCTGCAGTTCAATAGCACAGCAGGCTGCGTTTGCAGCACTTGCAAATACCAGGAATAGGCCGTCGTTTTCCCCTCGAGACTTTAGTACTCTTCCCCCGTTGGTTACGGTGCATTGCAGCGCAAGCTCTTCGTAACAACTAACTGCCTGTGCCATATCAGCGTACTGGTGTTCCCAAAGGGCACCACTATTCGGTATGTCGGCCATGAGCACAGAAATTAACTCAGGCATTGTCACCCTCACCATGCAGACACAAGGCAGCAGAAAACAACTCACAAGGCGCGATGATGTAAACAAGCCGCTTGCTTCGTTGCCAGGCTATGTCGAACAAGTTAACAGGTACCTCCATTCGGCCACTTTCGGGATCGCAAGGGTTGTAGTAAGGGTCATTTAGAAGCACATCGCCACGTTCGTTGAAACCCGTTACCACCATGAGGTGCCCCGGGTCATTATCACGATGTGCACCTTTAAGAAGGTCATACGATACCGAAACTATCGGTGGAATTCCCTGCCGCAGCAGCATCTCTATCACGTTTAGGGATGGCAAACGAGCTGCCACGGCTGCAATGCCCGGCAGACTGCCGATGTATGCCATGTTAAATGACCAGTTTCCAGTACCTTGCCAACCTTTATCATAAACGTTCGCAGCGATTACAGGTGTAGGCACGCTCAACGAAGGAGTATGCAGCACCTTCGCCCAGTAATCTAGCACCATGCCACAGGAGGTAGGGCTACACCAGCCTTCTCCTTCTGCCGATTCACGCTGCGATCTCAGCGGCACAGCCAGGTTCACATCGTCAACGGGCACCGTAAAATCGTATGACTTCGATGTTGCACCGGAACGATTCACTGAAATGGCAGCAAGTAGCGGGCGCAACTGCAATTCAACTATTCGACTGTGAAATGTAATTTTCAGCTCTACACTGTCAAAATCCTTCTTTAAAACCACTGTATCGGTATCAACTTGGCCCCAATCGCATTGTTGACTTCCTGCCGAGGCACTGTAGCCCCCGTCTACCGTGCCCGACGCCACCCAGGTTCCCATGTCGAACCAGGGAGATGCTCCGTCCGGACCTGTCGCCTTGATGAACACGTGAACAGAGGTGCCGGGTTCGGCAGAAACATTAAACGAAGGGATAACCTCACCGGTGCCATTGCCAAGGTTATCAAATCGTATCAGTAGTGGCTCGCCGTTGCTTTTCAGTTGGCGAAGGTAGCTTAACGACCGCACGTAAAGTGCGCAGTCTCCCGCTAAAAATGACACATACACGGCGTACGACACTCCACATATATCGCATATAGCGATCATGAAAAAAACTTGCAGTCGACAAATCCTTGACATTTTCGGGTCTCAGTTGCATAATACCTTGCGGATAGTCGTTAAGCAATCCGTAGCGGGGTGTAGCTCAGTTGGTAGAGTGCTTGGTTTGGGACCAAGATGTCGCAGGTTCGAGTCCTGTCACCCCGATCGTGATCCTAGCTTCCTCTTGAAGGGAAGGTGCTTTGTAGTTAAGTTCGCAAATGCCGCCCCACTGTTATAAGGCACTTTGCACCGTGATCGCACACCGTTGTCGGAGCGCGACGCTGGAGGCAGGTACACGATGAACTACCCTATTCCGGATGACGAGGACGAGAGAATTCGGGAATTGCGAGATCTAGGCATCCTAGATACGCTACCCGAGGATGGATACAACCAGATTGTAGAAATGGTTGCTCTTCTGTGTGAAGTCCCTATAGCTTTGGTGAGTTTTGTTGACCGGGACCGACAATGGTTTAAAGCATCCTATGGTCTTGACGTGTCTGAGACGCCGCGCGAACTCTCCTTCTGCACGCACTCCATTCTCTCTCCGGATATCCTCGAAATCAACAACGCGTTGCGCGACAGCCGGTTTACCGACAATCCCCTTGTTACCGGTGCGCCTGGAATTAGATATTACGCTGGCGCGCCACTTATTACAGCGAATGGGCACAGGCTGGGTACGCTCTGTGTGATAGACACTGTTCCTCGCACGCTAACGCCTTCTCAAAAACGGGTACTGACGACACTTGCTAACCAGGTGACTACACTTCTTGACCTTCGTGATAAAACCTTGCGGCTTGAACGCGAAGTAGTAGAGCGCGAATGGATGGAAGACGCCCTCAGACTAGAGCACGGCATACTCAACTCTCTGGTGCAAGCAAGCAAAGACGCCATCTTCGTAAAAAACCGCGAGGGCCGTTATATTTCTGTTAACCCGGCAGCAGCCCGCCTTATGGGTCATACCGCGTCCTGGATTCTTGGCAAGGATGACTGTACGCTGATGGGGGCTGAAGCTGGCATGGCAATAATGAGAAGCGACCGTGAGGTTCTTGAATCCGGTATATCGCAAACGGTCATGGAAAGAGCCAACATTGCGGGCGATCAGCGCATTTTACAGACCACCAAGAGCGTTTGTTACGCCGATAACGGAAAAGTGCTGGGTGTTGTTGGAATTGCACGCGACGTTACAGAGCAGGCAGAATCCAACAAACTCATTAAAGACAAAACAGCCGAATTGCAAGCGGTCATAGGATCGCTACCGGACGTCTATATTCGCCTTAACAGTAGTTTGCGCATTCTCGATATTCAAATTCCATCCGGCTTCCCTATCGCCTCCAACTCCACCAAAATTCCTCGAGTTGGCGATTCTCTTCAGAGGTTAGATGGCAATCTGGGTTGTCCGCTACTTGGGCAGGTGGCACGCGATGTACTACAGACGCAACTACCCCGGGAACTTGAGTATTCCGTTGGCACCGGCGACGACCTAAGATCACGCGAAGCGCGCGTGATGCCCTTAAATTCCCGCCAAATCATCATGGTCATTCGCGATATTACCGATAGGCGCGCTGCTCAGCAGGGATTAGAGCGCCACCTGCAGATGATGAGTGCTCTGCGCAACATCGACATTGCCATCAACTCGTCGATAGACCTGCGTTTAACTCTAAGCGTAGTGCTCGATCAGGTAATGACACAGCTTGACGTAGACGGCGCCAACATACTGCTGTTTAATCCGCTTAGCCACACCTTAGAATACGCCTGCCAACGTGGTGCTGAGCCTTACCATGGGCGTACTACATGGCGGCTTGGCGAAGGGCTTGTAGGGCGAGCTGCACACGAACGTCGAATGTATACCCGCAGCGATGAAGACGGCATCAATTTCTCCGGAGCTGGCTACTACGTGGCACCTCTCATTGCAAAGGGACATCTTAAGGGCGTTCTGGAGGTCTACCATACTGAGCCACGACCAATTGCACCCGAGTGGCTAAAGTTCCTCGAGATGCTCACCGGTCAGGCGGCAATTGCTATTGACAACGCAACACTATTTG
>JAJZFK010000546.1 GCA_021805405.1 bacterium | reverse complement strand
ATAGTGTTGTCGCGGTTCACGCCATCTGCACGAAAAGTAAGGCGCAGGTGCTGCTTCTCCTTCCCCATGGTACGCACATCTTGAAGCCGACAACCCTGACTAACAAAAATGGGCTCTGGATTACCATTGCCAAATGGTGCCAGCATACCAATGTCGCTCAGCAAACCTTCATTCAGATCTTCTAGTGCGATGACCATATCTGCGTGGATTTTCGTTTGCAGTTCGCCGTCAGTTAAGCAAGCGTCCGCAATCTCATTTATACGGGTGCGAAGTGCGGAAATGTTCGCTGGGTCCATTGAAAAACCCGCCGCACAGGCATGCCCCCCATACTCCCGCAGCAGATTGTGACAGCCCTGTAGGGCCTCAGCAATGTGAAACGCCGGTATCGATCGAGCGGAACCGCGGCCCTCGTTCGCTTCTTCATCGTAAGCAATAACGATAGCGGGCCGACCATATGATTCCAGTAGCTTACCCGCCACAAGGCCGATAAGCCCAGACGACCAGCCCTTTTGAGCTACCACGAGGCACCGATGCTCGCTAAAATCCTCGGCCATCTGTTTCGCCTCGGTCAGTATCTTGCTCTGCTCATCCCGCCGACTCATGTTCATGGAGTTAAGCTGGTTGGCGAGTGCTGCTGCCTCTGCGTCGTCGCGCGTCATGAGCAGGTTAAGTGCCAGGTCTGTCTCACCCATGCGGCTCGCAGCATTCAGCCGCGGCCCAATCCCGAAGCTGATGGTTTCCACATTGATCACGCTTCCGCCATTTTTCCGGTCTAACAGTGCAAGCTTTAACAGCTCGCGTATTCCCGGTTTACGGCTCTCTGCCAGTGTACGAAGGCCGGCGCTAACCAGAACGCGGTTGTCGAGCGCCAATGGCATGATATCGGTTACCGTGCCGATTGTACAGAGGTCTATATAGGCCCGCCGATAACCCTCCACGCTTCCACCCACCGTTTTCACGAGTGCCTCACCCAGGCGGAATGCAACACCCACTCCGGCCAGGTGCCTAAACGGGTACTTGCTATCGGCTCTATGCGGATTAACGACAGCACATGCGTTTGGCAGGGTATCGTGCGGCAGGTGGTGATCTGTAATTACAACATCCATACCCAGCTGCCGGGCACGTTCTACCTCGGCCACACGCTGGATGCCGCAGTCGGTAGTAAGGATAAGCTTGCAGCCATTATTTGCAGCCGCTTCAACTCCGTCATTTCGTAGGTCGTACCCATTGCGCTTACGGTGTGGCACAAATGGGGTTACATCGGCACCCAAAGCGGAAAGCATCCTGGTCCACAGAGCGGTTGAGGTTACACCGTCACCATCGTAGTCCCCGTAAACCTGTATCTTCTCATTCCTGGCTAGCGCCTGTTTTAGCCTTTCGCAAGCCTGTTCGGCATCCGGAAGCAGAAACGGATCTGGCAGGTTACTCATGGAGGGCCGCAGAAATTCCGACACAGTTGCTGCGGTTTTAAAGCCCCGTGCCACCAGCAGGTGCGCTATAATAGGGTGCAGTTTCAGTTCATTTTGCAGTTTTTTAACAGCAGATTTATCTGCGATTGCGCACAACCATTCGGCTTTGGGAAATGAAAAATTCATGTTTCTCCGAACGTTTCAAAGAGGTTCCTAGAGATGATACTCCATAACCGGATGGCAGGTGGCTATTATGGAGCCTGACGCTCGTGAGGTTATCACCGCGTTGCGGGTTAGGTACGCCGAGTGTGATCCTATGCAGGTTGCCCACCATAGTGCCTACTTTATCTGGTTTGAGGCAGGACGTGCCGACCTATGCCGTGCTCGCGGTATAGATTACACAGCGATGGAGCGCGGTGGTCTGTTTCTCCCCGTAGTAGAGGCACGCTGCCGCTACGTAGCCGGCGCACACTACGACGAGGAGCTTCAGCTAACCACGTGCGTATCACAGATAAAGCGGCGCACGGTGCGTTTTGGGTACCGTTTGATGAGAGGCGATCAGCTGATTGCGGAGGGCGAAACGTATCAGATGCTGGTAGATGCTAACGGACGGCCACGAAGCTTTCCACCAGAACTTTTCGAGTGTTTTCAGCCGTAGAGAACAGTTTTTCGATGCAGTTTACCCAAGATGTTGCCAGGGTCACATCTTGCGTCGCAGCCCAAACAATGCGCCGCCTACTGCAACAATTGCTGCCGTCGCAGCGAACGCACAGGTGTGGGGCCGAACCCTACGTACATAGCAATCGAGCCCGCTGCTTACTATCGGTCGCTTGGCTAGCTCTTCGTACCACTTTTGGGCAGCGCGCTGGCTCGCCATGGTTAACGTGGGGTAAGGATGTGTCATGTCTGCAATGGTCATGATAGGGTGGCCTTTCTCCATCGCAAACAGCCACTCCATTATCAACTCTCCAGCACGCGGCCCAAGTATGTGTGCTCCCAATATATGCCCCGTTATGGGATGCGCCAGCACCTTCACCTCGCCACTGGCGGCATTGTCCGTTATAGCGCGATCGTCCTGTGTAAACGGCTTCTGGTATACGCGGTACGTTTTGTTCTGCGCAGTTGCCTCCTCTTCGGTTAGCCCTACAGATGCAAGTTCCGGCTCTGTAAATAACACCCGCGGTACCACCCTGAATTTGGCTTTAGAGGCACCAGGAAACAGGATATTGCGTACAGCAAGTTTCGCCTCATATTCGGCCATATGCGAGTACTGCCAATCCCCTAGCAGATCGCCTGCCACATAGATATTTTTACGGCTGGTTCGCAGCCGCGAATCGGCTGTAATACCTCGGCTGGTCACCTCTACGCCTGCGCTTTCAAGCTGCAAGCCCTCCACATTCGGCCTGCGACCCGTTGCACAAAGGATGTGGGAGGCCACTACGTCACATATGTCAGTATCGGTACTTACTGTGGCGGTAATACCTTGGTCGGTGGCAGCGACACTTGTGACCTGCGCTCCGCACAGAATGGTGATGTTTTCGTCCTGCAATATCTGCTGGAGGCTTAGCGCTATCCTGGCATCCTCTCGCGGGACGATGCGTCTGTTGCGCTGTACAAGGGTTATCCTGGAACCTAGTCGGGAAAACGCCTGTGCCATTTCGACGCCTACTGGGCCGCCACCTACTATAAGGAGCGACTCAGGCACCTCCGTCAGGTCAAATATCGAAGTGTTGGTGAGGTAAGGCACATTTTGCAGACCGGGTATCTCTGGAACATAGGGATGGGAGCCGGTTGCCAGCACAAAATGGTCACCGTATATCTCCTCACCGCCCAATTGGACCGTATGAGGGCTTGTAAAATGTGCATCTCCCCTTCGAATTTCTACATTGAACTGGCGCAGCATCGCCTCCGTCTGGTTAGCATTGGCGACGTCTTTTATACTCCGTTTAACCCACTCCATAACGGCGTATGTATCGTGCCGAGAGTAATCGACAGGCTTGAGGCCAATCTCTGCCGCATGGCGAATCTTGTGAGCTGTATGTGCGGCGTGGAGTAACGCCTTGCTTGGCACACAGCCAGTGTACAAGCACTCTCCACCTATACGGTCTTTCTCTATCATGAGCACTCTAAGATGTAGCCCGCCAGCCATAACGGATGAGACAATGCCGGCCGCTCCCCCGCCAATCACTACCAGATCGTACCTTTTTGTCATTTAGCCTGCCGCCTTTACGTCACTACGTGCCGGGTAAAAGTTGACCACCGCAAGAGGAACCGCTGCCTGCGGTGCATCCAAAGCAGTGGCCTCCGGTAGAAATTCTACGGCCCTGCATGAATCGCTCATCAAGGTGCTCAATTGTTGATGGCAGGCCCGGCGTCGGATCAATCCCCAGCATCTGGTTGAAATCACAATCGTATAACCTGCCGTCCCACGAAACACTCACCATGCTTCGACACATCAGCCTATCCACCGCCGCAGGATTAAATGAACTCCTTAGTTCGTTCTCGTAGCTCTCCAGCAATCCAGCACGGCGAAGGTAGGTTCTAAATCGCGCGATGGGCATATTTGCCAGTACAAACAGGTTGTTGAATGTGAGGTTGTATTTCTCTTGTAGCTGAGACCGAAACTCCTCATCTAGCTCCATCTGATTACCCGGTAACGATGCCCCCACAGGGTTGTAAACCAGGTTAAGCAGCAGGCCGGTGCATGTGGACGCGTACCCCACCTCGTTTAGCCGCCTCATGGCACTAATGCTCTGCGCGAAAACCCCCTTGCCCCGTTGCTCGTCGGTAGTCTCCCGCGTATAGCACGGAAGCGAAGCGACCACCTCCACCCCGTTATCGCGAAAGAACGCTGGCAGGTCTTCATTTCCAGCAGTGAACTGAACCGTGAAGTTGTGCCGTACTATGATGCTAGAACAGAGTGACCGCGCCCGCGAAACGAGATATCGAAAGTTTGGGTTAAGTTCTGGAGCGCCACCCGTAATATCCAGCGTTGGTATTCGAAAGCGCTCAATTGCGTTCAGCACCT
>JAJZFK010000327.1 GCA_021805405.1 bacterium | reverse complement strand
GCCATACTTGTCCAGCGAGCCTGCCCGGCGGCAGCGCGCCTGCCACCCCCTGCCCATAGTGGCAGCATAACGACTGCATTCTGGTCTGCAAAGGCTCCGCGCCCAAGCAGCATCTGTTGGGATGGCATAACGCCAGCCGTGCTGCTCATAATAGCTGATTCACTGCCGCCCGAGACGAACAGGTTTACGCTCAACTGGGGTCTAAAAGCGGAATCTGCAGCAGCTACGCCGGCCTGGGCAGATACCTGTGCAGCCTCAGCCGCCCTGATGTCAGGATTGAGCCTTGCTGCCAACTGCTCCGCGCGCTGCAGAGAAACCACCCCATGAATTACCGGAGGCGCGGAACTAACTTGTGCGTCCACCTGGTTACCTAAACTGGTGGCGATCAGCACTCCCGCCACGAAAACACGTTTCATATCTCGCCTCCCGATGGATCAACGTCAGAAACTTCTACAGCAGAGGTTCCACTCCACTGCCACTCCCTGCGCAGAAATGTTCGGTGAAGAAACTGTATAAGGTCATCTACCAGGGTATGCATAACGGGGATGACAAATAGACTAAGTACCGTACCAACGGTAAGGCCGCCCACAATCGCTACGGCAAGGGGTTGGTACGCATCTAGCCCAGTTTTAGGCGCGAAGGCCACAGGTATCATTACTACGAGTGTGATCAGCGAGGTCATGAGTATTGGACGTAATCGCTGCGGGCAGGCCTCCATTACCGCTGCATCCCTCGTCATACCCTGATCTCTAAACCGCATGATCATGTCGATCATGAGGATAGCGGTAGTGATATCCATTCCAGTAAGTACAATGACACCCAGGATGGATACGGTGCTAAACGCTGTATGAGCGATGAACAGTGCGATAAACACGCCTGAGAGCTCAAGTGGAAGGCTCGCCAGCATTTGAAGTGGCTGCAGAAACCCGCGAAACTGGGCGACGAGAACCAGATACATAAGTGCCAGCGATAGAACCAGGCCGTTAAGCATCCGCCTGAAGCTGCTCATCATCTGCGTCATATCACCACGCATCTCGATGCCGTAACCTGGGGGCAGGTCGAGATGTTCCATCATCTTCGCCATCAGCGTCATGGTGACGTCCATAGAGGGCGGGCCCCACTTACGGTAATAGCCGCTGATGCCTATGACTCGCCGAAGTCCGTCATGTTCAATAGCCGTAGGACTGGTGCCCACCGCCACGGATGCTACCGACTTTAGCTGAATTGGGCCTGTAGCTGCGCCTGTGAGGTAGAGATTACCAATGTCGCCCAACGACATTCGATCGCGCTTACGATACCTCACCAGCATGGTATCCTGCCGCTTATTTGGCACGTGGAAGAACTCGTTGGTCAGGCCACCATGCAGCGCGTAGTAAGCCTGCTCTGCAATCGATACCGGCGACAGGCCCACGGCAGCAGCCCGGGCAGGATCGACGTGAATGGTATACGTTGGAACACCCATTGACCATGAGGTTGCGGGTTGCACCAGGCCGTACGACTTTTTGGCTAATGCAAGGGCCTGGTTACCCAGTATGTTTAGCACTGAAAGCCGCTTTCCGTAGATGTTCAGGTATACAGGCGCTTCGGCACTGGCCATAACGTCCGAGCCCATCTCCTTGATCTGTAGCGACCTTATACCGGGAATAGTACGCATGGCTTCCGATTGTACAGCGTCTATAACCTGCCAAATGTTGGCCTTTCGTTTACTCTTGTCGCTGAGCGTCAGCATCATGGATGCGCCATTAGCCTCGGGCATCTGGAATCCTGTGATGTCGGGATTCCAAGTTTCAAACATGTTTTCACCACCAATTTCAACAGAGGCTCGCTCTATTTCAGGGTGCTTCAGCATGATGCGCTCAAGCTGCTGGACTGCCTGCTCGGTACGCTGAAACGAAGTACCTGGCTGCATCTGTAGCACTCCTGCGGCCTGTCCAACATCTGCAAGTGGCATCATTTCGCTACCAATAAAGTTATAAACTGTAACTCCGCCAATGATGGTGACCAATGCCAAGGCTATGTACCACGTCCTGTGACCAAGCACATGCCCAATACTTTTTTTGTAACGCGTTTCTAGCCACAGCAGGAACTTCTGAAATGGATCTATTAAAAAGTACAGTGCTGCAAGTATGAAAATCTTTCTATCGGCTTCGCGCCCAGCCTCGGGGCGTAGCAGTTTTGCGCAGAGCAGTGCGGTGAGGGTAAACGATACAAGCATAGACGCAATGAGGCCGAATATGAGCGGCCACACAAGCTCCTGAAACATCAGCTGCGTAATGCCGCCGCTAACCAATAGTGGCGTTAGTGCAATGACAAGCATGAGCGTAGATGCTATTACCGCAACACGAACCTCAGCGATACCATCTATGGTTGCTTCACGGGCGCTTTTACCCATCCGAAGATGCCGTTCAACGCTGTGGATGTCAATGATCGTATCATCAACCAACCGTCCAATACAGAGTAGCAAACCGATGAGTGTACCGCTGTTAAACGTCATGTGAAAGGGCACCAGCATGAGCACCGCCATAGCCAGCGAAGTTGGCAGCGTGATCATGGCGATGAGGGTTCCGCGCCACTCGCCCAGGAACAGGACCACGACCAGTGCAGTGAGTATCACTGCAGTAAACAACTCCTCCCACACGTTATGAAACAGTATGCCTACAAAGTGGGCGTTGTTGTAGGCCTGCTGAAATTTGATGCCCGGATACTCTTTCTCGAGGTCGCTAGTGATCTTCTGCACTTTGGGGAGCAGGCTGTATGAGCTTGCAGCAGGATCCTGAATTACCGAGACCTCGATGGCGGGGATGATTCTGCCCTTGGTACCCACCTTATGATCCAGGTAGTTGAATGCGCTGCGTCGCTCCCAGCTTGTATCCACCACCCTCGCGACATCACCAACCCTTACGGTTCGGGGAAACCGTTGAAACGCGGTAGTATTGGTTGGGGAAGAGTTACTGGTTGCTACCGGAGCAGCACCTGAACCGCCGCCGCCCCCCATTCCGCCGCCGGATGCAGACGCTGCAGCAGGTCCTTGTACCGCTGCGCCACCTGCCGTGGATACTATAGGATAAGTGGCGATTTGGGCGGCGCTCACCGCCGGTGTACCCACCTCTACTATTCCTTCATGGTTCGTTCCCGTCACAACACCGCCCGGTTTGCTTACGTTGTACCTATCGATCGCATCGCGCACGTCCAGAAGGGATAAGCCATACGCGGCTAGTTTGTTTCGGTTCACGATGATCTGCATCTGTCGGCGATAGCCGCCAAAGATCACAGCAGAGGTAACCTGTGGAAGCCTCTTAAGTCGATTGACCACAGTGTTATCCGCAAACTGGCGCAGTGCCTGTGGAGTCCAGCCCTGTGAGGGATCACCGGTTAGAGCTAACGAAACGACTGGCAGGTTTAGCGAGTCTACGGGCAAAATGAACGATGGCTTAAGGTTAGCACCGGTCGCCGGGAGATTGGCCTGCGCAACATTCAGTTGTGACTGAATGTTGAGGATTGCAGTATGTATGTCCTGCCCGTAGTTAAACTCAAGAGTCACTACAGATAGCCCCTCCTGCGAGGTACTGCGAATGAAGTGGAGGTTCTTGATATTTACTAGCTGCGCCTCCATTGGTTGGCTTACATAAGTCTCCATGTCATGCGCAGAAAGACCCGGCATCATCGTTACTACGGCAACCATAGGGCTCTGAACGTATGGCGCAAAACGTCTAGGGATGACATTCACGACGGCGTAGATTGCCGCCAGCAGAACGGCAGTGTAAAAGGCGATAATGATCTGTGGATGGTCAATAGACCATCGATGAATCATGTGCAGCGGATTGTTGGAGGCGGCATGCTGCTGTGGTAGTGGTTTGCTCATTTCGACATGCCTCCCATACCTGCCATGCCGCTCATACTGCCTGCTGTTCCGCTTGGCATCGCTGCCGCGCTGCTGGCAGTGCCAGGCATCGAGTTTATTGAAGGGTCTGGTAACGTTATAGGGGCACCATTCACCCAGGGTGTCTGTATAACGGGGGTTCCTTCGCGTAGGCCCTGCAATCCCTCAACTATTACATTATCGCCAACCAAAAGGCCTGCGGTAATGGCCACCCTGTTACCAACAGCAGGCCCTGTGGTTACATGCACCATATGTGCTGTGCCCTTGGCCGTCATAATCCAGACCGCCGCAATTGTGCGGTCGGAAGAGACGTAAGAGCTGGAAACCGGTATCTGTACAATAGCATGCTGTGGAACCATAACTGCGTGTACAGGTGCACCCAAAGCAACGGTCATATCGACATACTCTCCCGGTATCAGCAACTCACCGGGGTTATTGACCACCGCTTCGATCGTGGCGGATCGGCTCGCGGGGTCGGCAAATGGAAACACGGATGTAACCGTCGCGTGAATTGGCGCACTGTTATTAGCTGCTGTTATTTCGACGGGGGCGCCCACC
>JAJZFK010000114.1 GCA_021805405.1 bacterium | reverse complement strand
GAACGTTGCGCTGCAGGCTGCGGAGACGGGCCACCTGGTTTTTGCCACTGTACACACCGCAAGCGCTGCCGAGACACTGGATCGCGTCTCCAACATGTTTCAGCCGCATGAGCGGCCGATGCTCTGCCGGCGCCTCTCGGTAACACTCAGGGGCGTACTCTCACAGAAGCTTCTGCCACGAACAGATGGCACTGGCAGACTCGCGGCTGTGGAAGTCATGGATGTTACTCCAACCATTACGAAGATGCTTGAGGAAGGCCGATCCGACGATATATACTCGGCTATCCGGCAGGCCGGCACAGAAGCATACTGGGGTATGCAGACTATGAACCAGTGCCTGCTGCGATACTATAAAGCGGGTTTAATCTCGGAAGAGATTGCGCTCGCTAATGCCGGCAGCTACACCGAGTTGAAGCAGATGATTCGTATGGCTTACAACAAGGGCGAGGTCAAGGTGCCAACTGCAACCCACGTTCATAACCGCCAGTAAATTTATACTTTGTTTGAACGGGGAGCAGCCCATGCAATGGGCTGCTCCCCGTTTTATTTAGCAATCGGTTAGTATCACAAAACCGCCCGTAGGCGTCGCGGTATGCCGTCTTGTAACGTATAGTAAAACTCCATTTTATTCTGATTTATTTCCTGGTAAGAATTCCAAAGGCAACTAATAACCCGCTGTGTATCCCCAAAATTGCCAGGAGTTACGCAAACTATGGCGATTTAGCCCTATTAGCTACACTCCTAAAGGTATTTTCGTGGTAAATTAACAGGTATTGGAGCGCAAATGACTACAGACAGAGTGATGCTTTTAGATGAGCACACCGCAAACCGGATAGCCGCTGGCGAGGTGGTGGAGCGGCCCGCAAGCGCGGTGAAAGAGCTCGTGGAAAACGCACTGGATGCTGGGGCTACCCGCATAAAACTTCAACTGGAGGAAGGTGGGCGCTCACTCATACGCATAGAGGATAACGGCTGTGGTATGTCGCGCAATGATGCAATTCTGGCACTACAGCGGCACGCTACTAGCAAGATAAGATCGGCAGACGATCTCTTTGCACTCACCACATTAGGATTTCGAGGTGAAGCACTTCCATCTATTGCAAGTGTTTCGCACCTTTCACTTTTTACACGGTCGCGGGAAGACGATACAGGGATTCATTTAACGATACATTCAGGCGAAATTGACTCCATACTGGATACGGCAATGCCTTGTGGAACCGTGATACATGTGGAGGACCTGTTCTATAATACGCCTGCACGCATGAAGTTTCTGAAGTCGACTGCGGCGGAACTAGGACGGTCTGTAGACATTATAGGGCAGCTTGCAATAGCGCATCCTGATGTATCGTTCCAGGTTATGCACCGCGGGCAGGAGGCGTTAGGTACGCCTGGTAACGGCGATGCGCTCGCGCCGCTTGCTGCCGTGTGGGGCCGTGAAACTGCCAAAAAGCTCATACCAATTGAGCATGACGGCGACAACATTGAGGTGCGTGGTTTCATCGCAACACCTGAAATAACGCGACCTGGACGCTCACATGAGCTATTCTACGTTAACGGACGCCCGATTAAGAGCAGGGTGGCCAGTCATGCGCTGGAGGATGCATTTCGGGCGCTTACACCGGAGTCACGGTACCCGGTCGCAGCCATTTTTATCAAGCTGCCGGCCGACCAGGTAGATGTTAACGTTCATCCTACCAAGACCGAGGTGAAGTTTATACGCGATGGAGAGGTGCACCACGCTGTAAGCCAGGCAGTGAAAACTGCCCTGCTGAAGTATGGCATTGTACCAACCGTCCATGCGTCGGTACCAGAATTAGGCATTGTGAGCCCGGCTGCTCACTCTCCGCTGCCATTCTGGAGCGGCTCGTCGGGAAGGCATACCGTTACCGATGTGAACGGTTGGAATCGCCTGGGTATAGAGCACCTGCCTTCCGATAGTGCGGCGCAGCCGCTACAAGCTGAAGATCCTGTAACGCTGCCCAATGAGCCTCGTCCGTTTGCTGAGCTGCTACGCGAATACGAGGTTCTTGGCCAGTTGCAAGATACATATATCATTGCACGGACGCCGCGGGGCCTGGCAGTGATCGACCAGCATGTGGCGCACGAACGCGTGCTTTATGAACGGCTCACGGTTTCCAGAAGTCGCAACGGTATGGCGTCGCAGCTGCTTAATCCTGCAGTCACTATTACACTGGAAAGGCGCGAGGCACTCCTTCTTGGTGAGCACACGCACTCATTTAAGGCGTCTGGCTGGGAAATCGAAAAGTTTGGAGGCGATAGCTTTGTGGTGCGCGCCATTCCGGCATCACTTTCCGGAAAGCCTTACGAGCAGATGCTGCGCGACATGATAGATGAACTGGTAAACCAGTCTGTTACGCGTCGCTTGCTGGTGCAACAGGATCATGTGCTTATCACCAATGCCTGCAAAATGGCCGTAAAAGCTGGTGACCCGCTTACAATAGGGGAGATGACTGAACTGCTTCAGCAACTCGCCGAAACCGAAAACCCATATCTCTGTCCGCATGGTCGGCCCATCGTTGTAACGATCGGGCTGAACGATCTTGAAAAGCTATTTAAACGAGCGTAGGGGGAAAAGAGATGTTGTTGCAAGATAACGTGGTATTAGTAACCGGTGCGGGGCGTGGAATTGGTGCTGCCATAGCGCGGACACTGGCACGCGAAGGCGCAACTGTTGCCGTCAACTACGCGCATAGTGGCGATAAAGCGGAAGCGGTTTGCCGCGAGATCATTGCCGGTGGCGGCCGGGCAGCAGCATTTGCTGCGGATGTGAGGGATGTTGCCCAGGTAGAGCAAATGGTTCATGGTGTGGTGGAGAAATTCGGTAGAATAGACGGGGTGGTAAACAACGCCATAAATGGTAGGCAGGAAGGGTCTTTGGCAGCTTCGACAAACAGTGACTACCAATCCGCGTTTGATTTCGGCTGCCTCGCGATTGTCAATATGGTCCGCAGTGTACGACCAGTGATGAAGCAGCAGGGTGGTGGACGCATTGTAAACATCGTAACAGAGCTGTGGAACCTCGCACCGGAAAACTGGTCGGTCTACATGGCAGGCAAGGGTGCCATGGTAGGCATCAGCCGGTCGCTAGCGCAGGAACTTGGCCCGGAGAACATCACCGTGAATATGGTAGCACCGGGTTGGATGGTAGATGAGAAGGTGGACCCGGCGTCCAGCGGATCCCAGGGCTTCGCAGCCTCTATTCCTCTGCGAAGGCATGGCAGCGCGGACGAGATAGGTAACGCCTGCGTTTTCTATATTAGCCGTTTGGCGGGCTATGTTACCGGTACGTACCTGCCAGTAACAGGCGGCCGCATTACGCAAACAGGAATGTAAAGGAGTTTATTTAATGGCACCGGACATACATCGCGCGCTGCAAGAGCGAATCCTGATACTGGATGGCGCGATGGGGACGATGATTCAGCGGCACAAATTTGAAGAACCCGACTATCGTGGAGTTCGCTTTCTAGAGCATGGCGTAGAGCTCAAAAACAACAATGAAGCACTTATGCTTGTTCGCCCAGATGTAATCCGCGAAATTCATGACGCCTATCTGGCGGCGGGCACCGACATCATCGAGACCAATACTTTCAACGCAAATTCCATCAGTATGCAGGACTTCGAGATGGTGCACCTGGTGGAAGAGATGAACATAACCGCCGCTGCCATTGCCCGGGAATCCGTAGAAGCTGCCATGAAACGCGATCCTTCACGACCGCGATGGGTTGCAGGTGCCATTGGGCCCTGCACACGCAGCGCATCTGTGGTAGCAGATGCCGATAATCCCGGCTACCGTCCAGTGACGTGGGATGTTCTCTATACCTCTTATTATGAGCAGGCAAGCGCGCTGCTAAAAGGGGGCGTAGATTTACTGCTTTGTGAAACAACCTTTGATACGCTCAACCTGAAAGCGGCACTGTTTGCTATTCAACAGCTTTTTGTCGATACTGGCAAATCAGTACCCATTATGGCCTCCTTGTTCATCGACCAGGCTGGTGGGAACCTAACCGGCCAGAACCTGGAAGCAATCTGGTACTCCATAGCGAACGTTCCTCTACTAAGCGTGGGGTTGAACTGCTCATTTGGTCCAGATCTCATGAGGCCCTTCCTGCAGGAAATTAGTGGGCTGGCGAATGTATTTGTAAGCGCATATCCCAACGCGGGCCTTCCAAATCCGCTTTCGGACACAGGGTACGATCTCACACCGGAACAGATGGCTCCTATGGTGCAAGAATGGGCGCAGTCCGGTTGGCTAAATATAGTGGGTGGCTGTTGCGGAACAACGCCAGAACACATTGCGGCGCTGGCTGCAGCTGTAAGGGATTGCAAACCGCGCGTAATTCCGGTAGTGCCAAGCACTCTACGGTTAAGCGGTACTCAGCCACTCGTATTTCGACCAGAAACCAACTTTGTCAACATTGGCGAGCGCACGAATGTTACC
>JAJZFK010000518.1 GCA_021805405.1 bacterium | reverse complement strand
CGATCTATTTGATCCTGAAATTCGCCTACTGGAACTGGGAGTGGCACTCGCAGGTATGTGTAGTGACGAGGAAGTACAGGCGTTACCAACGAATTTCGTTGAGACGTTAGTTTCCAGCCTGGTAGAAATGGAAACGGATTCACAAGGCTCACGCAGATTCTTTGCAGAGCAGTACGAGTTAATACAAGCCTCTTTTATTGAACTTATCGTGCGAAAGGGCAATACCACGCTCGTACCAGTGCTTAAGCGGCTGCAGCATGCGCGGGGTTATCCCGAGCTTAGCGCAAAGGCAAAGGACGCAATTGCGTTGTTAAATCAACGTGCACGGCTTACAGATGCCACCCTGGTGCGGCCCGCGCAGCCAGAGCACCGCCTGGAGCTCCTGCACGAAGCGGCCGCTGCTCCAGCAAATGATAGTAATTTACTGCACCCCACAGAAGCTTCTGAGCCGCCTGAGCAGAAAGACCAGCCTTAGGGTCGTAAGACAGTTAGGCCGTTTCATCTCTGTTGCCAAAGATTGTATGCTAACAGTATGTACAAGGAATCGTAGAGTTAAGCTGCATTGCGCCCCAACTTACGGTATGTGGATATTATTGAACTAAATTTGAAAGGTTGCTATAAGTAATACGGTTCTGGTGGTAGCTTCATTGTGCGGAGGGGGCAGAAGAAACAGGCACTTTTGAGGTAAAATAGAGTGCTTAAAACTGCCATATCATTCATTTTTGTGGCCAACTTCAGGAGATGAAACTTGAGTAACGACGACGTATCCCAGCCACCACAGGGGCCAGGTCCTGCAATTACCTCTATAGATATAGAGCAGGAACTTAGGCGTTCATACCTGGGTTACGCGGTCTCTACCCTGGTGTCACGTGCCCTTCCCGATATTCGCGATGGCCTTAAGCCCGTACAACGGCGTATTCTCTATGCAATGCGCGATCTCAACGTTGGGCCCGGTTCCGCAAGAGTTAAATCCGCTAAAGTAGTGGGAGAAACCATGGGTAACTACCATCCCCATGGCGACCAGGCACTTTATGGCACGCTAGTTCGTATGGCGCAGGATTTCAGCATGCGGTATCCGTTGATTGATCCGCAGGGAAATTTTGGCAGCGTAGATGGCGATCCTCCTGCAGCTCAGAGGTACACCGAGTGCAGGCTTACTCCTCTAGCTATTGAAATGATGGAGGATATTGAGCGTAACACCGTAGACCTCATGCCGAACTACGATCAGACGCGCCAGGAACCAGTCGTGCTGCCCGGTAAGTTTCCCAACTTTCTGTGTAACGGCGGTGAGGGCATTGCTGTGGGCATGTCTACCAGCGTTGCCCCCCATAACTTGCGGGAAATTGTAGACGCATCGCTCTATGTGCTCGATCATCCCGATGCCACAGCAGATCGGTTGATGCAGTTCGTACCTGGGCCAGACTTTCCAACAGCCGCAATGATACTGGGTACACGCGGCATACGTGAAGCGTACAACACCGGGCGCGGCCGTGTTATCATGCAGGCGCAGATGCAGATTGAGCCAATGGATAACGGTAAGAACGCCATTATCGTCACCGAGCTGCCATACCAGGTAAACAAATCGCGCCTTATTGAGCACATTGCCGATTTGGTTCGCCAGAAACGCGTTGAGGGAATTACGGCCCTTAACGACTTTAGCGACAAGCATGGTATGCGCGTTGTTATTGAACTACGGCGGGATGTGATGCCTCGCCGCATTATGAACTTCCTCCTGAAACATACCGCACTCCGTCAGACATTTGGCATCATCATGCTGGCCCTTGTTAACGGCCAGCCACGTCTGCTTAACCTTCCACAGGCCATTCAGATGCACCTTGCGCACCGCCGAGAGGTACTGGTACGCCGCACAAGGTTTGAACTGGCGAAAGCACAACGCGACGCACATATACGGGAGGGGTTGCAGATTGCGCTTAATTTCCTGGATGAAATTATTGCGCTTATACGGCGGTCATCCAGTAGTGATGCGGCTCGCGCGGAGATGTGCGCCACCTACGGGCTTACACAGTTGCAGGCGGATGCTATTCTCTCCATGCAGCTGCGCCAGATTGCCCAGCTTGAAAGCCAGCGAATCGAGGACGATTACCGTGGTCTTCTTCGCGAAATCGCTCGCCTGGAAGATATTCTCGCTGAGCCAGCCCGTGTCACCCAGATGATTAAGGATGAATTGAAGGCCTTGCGCGACAAATATGGTGACGACCGCCGTACCCGAATTTTTCTTACCGAGGCGGACGAAATCTCCGAGGATGACCTTATCCCAGAAGAGAAGACGCTCGTGACCATTTCGCGCGATGGTTACATCAAGCGCGTGCCTATGGATGCGTTTCGTACCCAACGGCGTGGTGGCAAGGGAGTGGTCGCCGCAAACCTTAAAGAGGAGGACCAACCGGCACACCTCTTTGTTGCAACAACTACCCACTACATACTCTTCTTCACTAATCGGGGCCGCGTCTACCGCCTCAAGGCATTTGAAGTGCCGCAGAGCACCAGGCAGGCGCGTGGGCAGCACCTTAACAACTTCATTCAAACAGAACCTGGCGACCAGGTGACTGCTATCCTGCCGATAAAGTCACTGAACGAGGGAGGCTTCCTCGTGATGGCGACGGAATACGGCGAGGTGAAACGCACCGAGTTCTCCTATTTTGCCAACTTGCGCAGCAATGGGCTGAAGTGTTTTGATATTGCAGACGGTGATAGCCTAAGCTGGGTTCGTCATACAGATGGAACCAAGGACATTATCCTCGTTACTCGCAACGGTATGTCGGTTCGAATGAGTGAGGCGAGCATTCCTAATCGTGGTCGTACTGCAGGCGGCGTGCGTGGTATAGAGATGCGCGACGCTAAAAAAGGTGAACTTCTGGACGGCGTGGTAGGAATGGATGTAGTAGACGATACTTCCGAGTTGCTAGTGGCGAGTATAAACGGCTACGGAAAACGGACCACCATGAACTCCTACCATGCGCAAGGTCGCGGCGGTCGTGGTGTACGAACCATGAATATTACAGACCGCACCGGGCCGATCGTAGATATCGCAGTAGTTCAGATTGAGGATAAGCTCATGGTACTTTCTGAAAAGGGAATTACCATCCGGATGGACGTTTCGACTATTCGCAATACTGGCCGTACCGCCCAGGGAGTAAAACTCATAAACCTGGAATCGGGTGACAGGGTCGTAACAATCGAACGTGTGGTCGATACGGAACAGATCACAGAGACTGAAACTGACGGCGCTTCCACGGAAGCCGATAGTGCGTAAGCCTCGCGATTTCCGTCATGTGCTTGTTAGAGGAGCGACCTGTTTACAGGTCGCTCCTTTTTTAATTGTAGTTTGGATCGCCGCCTTCGATCAACCGGTGGTGCTGTTACCCCAGCATCCACTATCCCTTCCGTTGTCACTGGGTATTGCCAAATTTGTCTATTTGCTAACCGCTGCTAGTTGGCTCTGCATAACATATCAGAAACCGCGCGAATTTGGCGTGGTGTACAAGCATGCGATTACATCGTGCAGGAAATTGCATGATTTATCGTGAACAGTATAGACAGCTATTACGTTACCACCTGAAAGGGCATTCTAAATGCTGCCGACTCCTGGTTTGCACACTGTTGTGTCAGATCTCCAGTTTCCTGAGGGACCCGCTTATGACGGCAAGGGCAATCTCTATTGCTCTAATTGCCAGGCCGACTATATCACCTGTCTTACTCTCGATGGTGAGGTTACTACTCCCTATCGCGCGAATCATTCGCTAGCCCCGCCCTATACCTTTCGTAAAACCAACGGAATGACATTTAATCGCGACGGCTCGTTGTGGGCGTGTGATTTTGAGAGAAACGCCATCATTTCTATTCGGCCGGATGGCGAGCAGATCCTGATTGCAGACCAGTTCGAGGGCGTACCCTTCAAGGGCCCAAACGATCTTGCGTTTGACGAATCCGGTAATCTCTATTTTACGGATCCCGGTGGTTCGGGTAAGGACAATCCCATTGGAGCGGTCTACCGAATCGAGGCTGACACCAACCGGGTTACCCGGGTTGCTGCTGGTCTGGCATTCCCCAATGGCCTCGCACTCACGGCAGATGGGCGCACGCTCTACGTGTGTGAGAGCCAACTGAACAGAATTCTCTGCTTTGACATTCATGCGGATGGTACTTTAGGTGAGTTAGGTGAATTCGCCTCGCTCGAGTCAAGCGGCCCGGGTGAGCCCGACGGTATGGCCCTGGACGTGCGCGGACATTTGTGGATAGCGCACTATAGCGCGCACGCGGTATTAGAAGTTGACACTGCCGGCCGCATTGTAGGCAAGATTCAGATGCCGGTGGGCAGCCCGGAGGGCCCCACTAACGTGGAATTTGGTGATAGCGACCTTAAGACTCTCTACATCACTGACCCATCTACGAGTGCATTGTTCAAGATTCGGATGGATTACGCGGGGCTTCCGCTATTTAGTTCACCACCTAACCA
>JAJZFK010000242.1 GCA_021805405.1 bacterium | reverse complement strand
TAATCTACGATCCCAAGGTAATCGATTCTGCCCGCTCGCTGCTTATGATACATGGCAAGCCGTTTAAGTACGCCGAGCTGGACAAGTACACGGTTCGCATCACGTTGCCAGAGCCTGTAGGTGCCTTCCTTTCTAACTTCTCAGCGGTTTCGGTGGTACCAAAGCACTGCCTTGAGTCCGCCTGGAAAGCAGGCAAATTCAACTCAGCATGGGGTGTAAACACGCCGCCAGCCCAAATCGTTGGCGACGGGCCATTTAAAATGGTTGATTACGAGCCTGGCCAATCTATAACTTATGTTCGAAACCCTTACTACTGGCGGCTGGCGGCTAATGGGCGGCAATTGCCGTTCATGGATGGCGGTGTCACCGAGATAGTGCCAGACATTAATACGGACGTTTTAAAGTTCATGGCACGTGAGACCGATTGGGTGAACTTGCGCCCAGAGGATTGGGACGTTATGAAACAGCTTGCACCAACCGGGCACTTCAAGTTGATGGATCTTGGCCCAGGCTGGGGCGTTTCGTATATCAGTTTTAATCTGAACCCGCCGGCCTCCGCCGTGCCAGCGTGGAAACTTAAACTGTTTCAAAATCCGGTCTTTCGGCAGGCGATATCTTACGCCATCGACCGCAAACTCATATGCTCAACGGTATACCGAGGTTTCGCTCAGCCATTGTGGTCATATATCAGCCCAGCCAATACCGTATTTTATAACCGTAATGTACCGCAATACCCCTACAATCCAGCTCTTGCGGCTAAACTGCTACAATCTATGGGGCTCGTGAAGAAAGAGGGTGTCCTTCGAGATGCTGCAGGACATGCCATCACCATCACACTGCTTCCGCCATCCAGTAACAGCATTCTGATCTCCACCTGCACCATCATTCAACAGGAACTAAAGAAACTTGGCATTAACATGGTGGTCTCTCCGGAAGACTTCAACGCCCTTGTGGGCAGACTGAGTGGTAGCCACAATTGGGAATGTGTGGCACTAGGATTTACGGGCGGTTACAACCCCTACGGTTCGGCAAATATATGGTTAAGTAGCGGCAACCTGCATATGTGGAACCCCAGCCAGCTAAAACCGGCTACACCGTGGGAAGCTGCAATCGACAAGATATTTCAAACGGCGCACGTTACTGTGGATCACACCGCGCGAATAAAGCTGTATGACCAATTTCAAATGATTGCGTCTACAGAGTTGCCACTCATATACACCGTTGAACCTGATGTGCTTGTGGCTGTGAAGGACAACGTAGGTAACGCTCAGCCCAGTTCTGTGGGTAGCAGTTACCTAAGCGGTTTTATGTGGGAATTAGATCACATTTACCTAAAGAGGCATCACGCACGAGCCGACTCAGTTGCGGCTCCAAGGGGGAACTCCACGCATGCTAAGTGAGCTAGATCGCAAATTTTTCGATGATAACGGTTATCTTATAGTGCCTAACGCTGTAGCCAAGGATGATTGCACCAAGGTGGTGGATGCTATCTTCTGGTTTTTGGAAATGGACCCCAGTAACAGCGCCGACTGGTACCGTGAACCGCTAACGCCCGGCGGCATGATTGAGATGTATCAGCATCAGGCGATGTGGAATAATCGCCAGAATGAACGGGTATACCATGCATTTGCAGATCTACTACAGGAATCGAAGCTTTGCGTAACGATCGACCGGGTGGGCATGAAACCTCCCAGATCGCCGCTGCACCCCACTTACGACCACCACGGATTTATCCACTGGGATATCGACACAATGCGGCTGCCACAACATCTGGGATTGCAGGGCGTGCTCTGCCTCACTGATACCGAAGCCAATATGGGAGGGTTTCAGTGTATACCCGGCTTTCATCGTGACCTGGAAGAGTGGATATCCCAACAGCCAGAGGATCGCAACCCGCGCAGCCCAGATCTTAGCAGGTTACCAGATGGCATGAAGCCGACGCCAATACCGGCGGCGGCCGGCGACCTAATCATATGGGATACCAGGCTTGCACACGGTAACGGCCACAATACATCGCAAAAGCCCAGATTCTCACAATATATCTCTATGTTCCCGGCAAGTCGCCTAACCGACGAGAACCGGCTTCACCGAATAAACTGCTGGAAGCACAGAATGCCTCCAGGCGGCAGCGTTTTTCCGGGTGATCCCCGGCAATTTGAACAGCAATTTGGCCAAACAGCGCATCTTACCCCGCTGGGAGAAAAGCTGCTAGGCAGTGAGCCATGGCACGACTAGCGAAACAGTTCAGTATTGCGCGGGCTGCGGCACACAGCTTCAATCCGCGACTTTAGAGGCTGCGCGAAGCGACAGGGTAGAGCGCAGCACCACTCTACATCAAGGAGCCAAGTCAATGTCTGACGAGAACTCTCGAAGACGGTTTATCGCCCAGTCTGCACTGGGTGCCGGCATCGGTCTACTCAACGCGGCACCTCTAGCCGCTGCACCCGCGCCTTACACAACGCTTTCAACCACGGTGTTGAATGCTCACCACTTTGGTGCCCGCGCCGACGGAACTACCGACGATACTGCAGCAATTCAGCGCGCCCTGGACGCAGCCGGAAAAGCTGGCGGAGGCATAGTAGAACTGCCCACCGGTCACTACGCCGTGCGGGGAACGTTACGCGTACCAGGTGGCGTACTGCTGCAAGGCTCATTTCGCGTTCCACCCTGTAGTCGGCATGACCAGCATCCACGTCTACACGGAACCGTACTGCTGGCATTCGCCGGTCGTGGTAAACCCGAAACACCCCCGTTCATATTGCTGGACGGAAACGTGGCCGCCCTGCAGGGTGTAATCATAACCTATCCGGAATGGAAACGGGAAGACGTTCCGCCGGTTCCCTATCCACCGGCCATCGCGGCGCTTGAGAACACCGAGAACGTCGCTGTAATGGATTGCTGCCTGCTAAATACATACGAAGCGATTCACCTGCAGTCCGCTAGTCGACATCTCATTCGTAACGTCTATGCGTACCCGCACTATCGTGGGCTGTACATCGACAACTGCACCGACATTGGCCGCGTCGAGAACTGTCATTTCTGGCCATTTGGCACGACATACTACCCTAACGATCCATTCTCCAAATGGGTGAATTTAAACGGCGTAGCGTTCGAGTTTGCCCGTACAGATTGGCAATATGTATTCAATACCTTCTGCTTTGGCTATGGCGTGGGTTACAAATTTTCGGAATCCAAAGCGGGTGCATGCAACGGCAACTTCCTTGGAATAGGATCGGATTCCTGTGAGCGTGACATTCTAGTAGAACAGGCGCAACCGTACGGTCTCCTCATCACCAACGGAGAGTTTGTAGGACGGTGGACAAGCAAAAAGGCCACGTGCATTGAGATCATGGAGGGTGCAGCATCCAAATTAAGCCTCACTAACTGTTCGTTCTGGGGGCCCATTCACCGAATTGTATGGCAAAAGAGCGAGCAGATGCAGTTCACTGCTAACGCCTGTCATTTTGTTGACTGGACCGACAATGCGATTCAGATAGATGCAGGGAGGGCGATCATTCAGGGTTGTACGTTTATGCAAAACCGCAATGCAATTACAGTCGGCCCCAATGCCGCCTCCGTTCTTATAACCACCAACCAGGCACCTGGTGGGCTAAGGGTGGATAACCATGCTGGTGCACGCACGCAAATGGGCTTCAATGAGTTAGCCTAGCAAACCTGCGGCACACTAACCACGCCGCTAGGTAAAATAAACCCCATCGACCCATTGGTTCCCCGATTCACAGGGGAACCAATGGGCTTTCGACTTCATGAACCTCGCACGTTTATCAAGTTGTTATGCAGCTACCGCAACGAACGACCGCACTTTTTGACAGGGTGATTCCCTCAAATCTGCCCAGTCCCTCTCAACCCTATGTGTCCAGCCTGTTCATCATATCCAAGATTTTGCTCGCTTGCTGAATATTGCTTCAATCGATGCCGATATGCATAGTATATGTGCGGATACCTGGATGATTTTGGAGCATGGCAACTTATGACACAACTAAATGAGTGCGGATTGGCATTGTTGCCAACAGGCATTCGAACGAGCGAATTGTGGAACAGTTCGCTAACGGTTCAACAAAACAACTGGGAGTGGGATTATCGGCTCACTAATGAGAATGGCCCTGTATTTCCCGCGCTATCCGACCCCACGATGATTGCGCTGTTCAACATAGAGAAGTCCCAACGAGTGGTTGACATTGGAGGTGGAGACGCTCACTTTTCGCGTGCCGACGTAGTTACCGACGCATTCCCCGATATGAACGCACACAGAAGTGGCCGTGCGATGGACAGATCTGCAAATAGTGACTATAAGTTCGTTGAATGCTTTGCGGAGAACCTTCCTTTTGCCGATTATGAATTTGATTTCGCCTATTCCCGCTCCGTATTTGAGCATACAGTAGATCCTGCTGCAGCATGCCGCGAAATGATGCGGATTGCACCACGAGGATATATCGAAACGCGAAGTCCGCTTGCGGAATA
>JAJZFK010000457.1 GCA_021805405.1 bacterium | reverse complement strand
GCCTTTACCGGCTGGCAAGACACGCTATTGCTGCGCCATGGTCCGGATTATCTGCATAAATGCTCGATTGTGGGAGCAGACGACTTTATCTTTGGCGACGCTGCTGCCTATTTTTCTCACTGCACCATTCACGCTATCGGTCCCGGCTGCATTACGGCCGCCTCAACTCCACTCAGCCAGCCGATTGGGTTTGTGTTTTACGCCTGCAGGGTGACATCAACCTTGCAGGCTCCGTTGGTATATTTAGGACGACCATGGCGTCCCTATGCATCTGTTTCATGGATAGACTGCATTCTGCCGTCAACCATTAACCCAGCCCTGTGGAAGAGTTGGCGACCGTTAACGTCCGCTACACGTTCCCGTTATGCCGTGAGCCAATGCAGCGGCCCAGGCTGGGTACACGCAAAACCTGTAGAGTGGTCACTCGTGGGCACGCCCGGAACCGCAAGGCTCCGCAAACTGTTACTACACGGGTGGAATCCTTTAGCGCAGCAGGCACCAGCCTGTTACTATGGCAGAATCCCGCTGCCGCACTTTCCAGGGAGATCAGTGCTAGTCACGCAGTGTGCTCACTCTAGCCGTCAGCCCTCATTATGGACATCAACAATTCAAACCGCCATTGATGCAGTACACCGTGACGGGGGCGGCAAGGTTGAATTTCCGGCGGGCCGATTTGTCACCGGCCCGTTGAAGTTGCGGAGCGATATTAACCTGCATCTAGATCGAGGTGCGGTGCTAAAGTTTACTGGCAATCGGTCTGTTTATGCGCTTTCCAAGGGGCGGTACGAAGACTGCCTTACCGCCGTAAACTGTCACGACATTGCGTTAACGGGGCATGGCACAGTTGATGGCGATGGTGACACATGGTGGCCACAGTACCGTAAAACAGGGTCACTGCACCTGCCGCCGCACCTTCCGTCGAGACCCTACTTGGTCGTATTTCAGCACTGTAATACGGTGTTGGTAAAGGACATTCATCTTCAAAACTCCCCTTCGTTTCATCTGGTGCCCTCGCAATGTAATGATGTCACGATCACAGGAATTACCATCACTTCGCCACCAACCGCAGAAAACACCGATGGAATGGATCCCTCTGGGCACCATTTCAGAATCACGGACTGCACGTTTGATGAGGGCGACGACTGCATTGCAATCAAGCCGTCCGCAAAGGGAGACGCTGCCAGTCCGTCGTGTTCCGATTTCTACATAGCACATTGTACTTTTCTTCATGGGCATGGCTTGTCAATAGGTGGGCAGACGCCAGGAGGTATGACGGGATTGCTCGTTGAGGATTGCACGTTTAACGGCACCGAAGCAGGAATCAGGATGAAGGCCGGGCGTGGATTCGGTGGACCGGTTTGGGGCCTGACTTATAGGGATTTGACGATGACCAACGTGCGAATTCCTATCCTGATAACAAGCTACTACCCTGCCATCCCACGCCATCCGCGGCAGGAAAGAAGCCTGCCAGTTACGCGAATGACGCCGATCTGGTCGCACATATCGATTTACGACGTCAGGGCCACAGGTGCCGATATTGCAATGTTGATTGTTGGTCTGCCAGAAGAGCATATTTCGAGCGTGAGCCTCGTGAATGTCGTGATTTCTGCTCGGCACGAAGCGGTCGTCGTCAACGTAGATGGGCTTGCAATGAGAGCGTATAAGGTACAGCTTACCGCTAACCGATAGGTCAAATAGCACGCTTGCAATAGCACTTAGCCCCAAACAGGTGCATTTCCGGTACCTCCGTTTGGGGCTATTCTGCGTGCCGACAGAAAAAACCTAAATCTAATTGTACAGCCTTTAATACATCAGAGCACGGGTGTACATATTATGAACAGTAATTCCTGTTTTATTTATCCCTTGGAGTTGTAAAAATTAATTAATTCTTGCTCTTCGACGAATCTTGATTATTGCTGGCAAAACCAACCGATCTTTCGGTTGTAACCACGGTCGTGATGGAGAGACACTATCTACTCACCCAATTCGATCAATCGTGGTCTCTCCTCTAATCTGCACCAAACTATTCAGTCTCCAAAAGCTGGTACCTTTAGCAGGTTAGGTCGTTCGTGCGTATACCGAAGATTATTGCAATTAGGAGGTATTACTTGGACCTGCCAGATTATTACTCTGAGGGAGCCCTGCCGCTCGCAGACATCCTTTCATCGCTAAGTTATGCCCTCGATCTTACTAGCGGATACAGCTCAGGGCACGCACAACGCACGTGCCTTATTGGCTTGAGGCTCGCGAGCGTTCTTGGGTTACCCCAGTACAACGTAAACTCCCTGTACCATGCACTCCTCATGAAAGATGCGGGGTGTTCCAGTAACTCTGCCAGGATGGCGGAGATATTTGGAACAGACGATATACAAGTGAAACGGAGTATGCGTACCGCTAACTGGTCAAATACCTTGGAGGCAATGCGCACCGCTGCTGCCAACGTTCTACCTGGCGGATCCGCGATTGCAAGGCTGAAGAAGCTAATTGAAATGACCTCTCACCGGGAGGAAATATCAGACGGACTCACCGAGACGCGTTGTGACCGAGGCGCCCAGATAGCGCTTCAGATCGGCTTGGGTGAGGATGCGGCACTTGTGGTGCGCCACCTCGACGAGCATTGGGACGGGCATGGCTCGCCGTATCACCTCAAAGGCGACGCAATCCCGTTGCTGGCACGAATTGCCTGCCTTGCTCAAACCATGGATGTTTTCTATGTCGCGCATGGTGTAGACGCTGCCTACGAGGTGATCATGCGCAGGTGTGGGACCTGGTTTGATCCGGAGCTGGTACGCGCAGCTGCCAGATTTAAATCAGACTATAAGTTCTGGGGCTCGCTTGCCACAGCTCATACAGAGATGCTGTCGAACCTTGAGATGCGCAATGCGCTAGATGACGCGAGTGAGGAGCGCATCGATGCCATTTGCAGCGCGTTCGCAGGCATTGTCGACGCAAAATCACCATTTACAGCCGAGCACTCATCCCGTGTTCGAGACTACGCCGTACAAATTGGCCAGCAAATGGGCATTATGGGACGCCGATTGACTCTACTACGGCGGGCGGCACAGCTGCACGACCTGGGCAAGCTGGGTGTACCCAACAGTATTCTTGATAAGCCAGGTAAACCGACTCCAGAAGAGTGGGCGGTGATCCGTGAACATCCCCGAAACAGTTTCCTCATATTGGCGCGAATCCGTGGGTTCGACAGGCTGGCAGAAATTGCCGGAGCGCATCATGAACGCCTGGACGGTAACGGTTACCATCGCGGTATAGGCGCGAGTGAACTGGACCTGGATATGCGTATACTCGCTGCCGCCGATGTGTTTGATGCGCTCTCCGCAAAGCGTCCTTACAGGGATGCGCTCCCGTTACAAACCGTTTACGAGATAATGGATAAGGATGCCGGAGCCGCGCTAGACCCCGACTGTATCTCCGCGCTGAAGTTCGTCTATCCGGCGCAGGTGCCTCAGCCCTCCAAGGAGGACTGTGTGCCACTGGCGGCATGACTAGCCCAACCGGAGCTATCACTAGTACTGGATATATCCCGTAAACCACGGATTCTGGCAGACGTGCAGGAAATGGGCGCCACTGCGGTGAAAAGACTGCTAATTCGACTACCAATTTCAAAGGCACAACCATGGACCGCGCCGCCAGCCCACTTACCGAGTTATGCAGTCAACTTCACTCCATCGTGGAAACGTCCAGGCAATTTCAGTCAATTCTACGAGGAAGCGAGGCCGCAACCCGCGCGGCACTTGTCGACCCTCTACTAAAAGCGCTAGGCTGGAATGTATCCGACCTCAACAGGGTGGAAATAGAGAAGGTCAAAAACAATACCCGTGTGGATTACCTCCTTAAAAAGCCAGATGAGCAGGTGTTTGCGGTGGTTGAGGCAAAGTGTTTTAATAGCCAGCTGCGTAATCCGGATCTTTTACGCCAGATTGGCGACTACCAGAGGACCTTTTACACCAAGGATGTATGGTTGACGGACGGTCTTCAGTGGCTGTTTTATGACAGCTACGATCCAACCCGGGAGCCGTATCGCGTGAACCTGATGAGCGATAACCTCTCGGAGGCCGCACTGTACTTCCTTTACCACCTTGACGTCATGCTCGTGTGGCCACCAAGTTATGATTACGGAACTGATCCCGCATTACCGCAGCGCCTGAAACGCACAGAAGAGCGGCTAGACCGACTTGAGCAGGACGCCAATGCGAAACACGTAACGGAACCAGCGGTGCTGTTGCCACCGGCCCGAGTATATACACCTCACTCAACCCCCGTGGCTGCAGCCAGGAATGCAGCCTGGCGCGAAATGAAAAACTGCGGCGAGGTTACCGGGAAGGCAATAACCGGGGTGCGCCTTCCCAACGGTACCGAACACCCAGTAAAATACTGGAAGGATGTGCTACAGCTAGTAGCGGAGTACTTCCTTGCGAATAAGCCCGACGCTTGTATGCCAATCTATGATTCGGATCGACGAACAATGGTGTTGA
>JAJZFK010000477.1 GCA_021805405.1 bacterium | reverse complement strand
GTAAGTCAAAATCGCACTCAATAGCCAGAGTTTGCTGGTAACTTGCTGGCGCAAAAAACCAGCACGAATAACCATTGATAATCAGTGTGTTATATCAGTTTTTTGGCGATTTTTAGCGAAACACAAAAGGGGGGTAAGATCTCAAGAGTAATCGGCGCAGGTATTCTTGTGGTAGAGAGGCCGGAAAAAAGGAAGCGTGCCGCTTCCTCTGGCGCAGGAGTTCCGGGCTCGTCCGGCGGCTGCGCTCTCGCCGGTGTGAGTTATGATTTGTGGCTGTATGCAATCTGAGGTTTGAATCCTGATCGTGGAATAAGTTTGCGCTGACAGATGCAGCGGATCCCTCTGGTTGGAAACCTGCATCGTGAGCGGCAGCATTTCAGGCCAGCGTGGGACCGGACACGCCTCATTGCTGCCGGACGACCTGTCTCTGGACCAAAGACAGGTATCTGAGTCGAGCGGCCACTCGTCGCGTCCACCCACCGCCAGGTCCTCGGCCAATATAGTTAATCCATCCCGCTTTCTGTGATACTGGACACAGCCGGCAGGTAGCTGTCGGTGGTCTTCTCCATAAAAAATGTCAGGTTCTGATTACAGACCTGCCATTGGCTGTGAGGATGCCCATCAGCGGGATAGGCGTCATTTTTGAATATGTCTCTGGTATGGTGATCTAAGCCGCAAAGTACGATAATGGCAAGCTATCCAGACAGAACAAAATGCCATGATCGAGAACATCAAGAAAACGTTCGCTGAAGTAACTCCGCCAGCCGCCATAGACCGGGAAAATCCTGCGGAAGGTGCTGGTGTTAGCGCCTCATTGCCAACCAGTACTGAGTATTACCGCTTGCTGAAGGAGTTGCAAAAAATGGGGGCGGCCGCGATGACCAATCCAACTCAAGATCTGCGTTATCAGCAGTTTATCCAACGCTTCCCAGCATCCAATCTGGTCCAGATGACATTGGAAGAATATTGCGTGGGCAAGGGAGATGGTACATCGTTTTGTTGGTGGTTGGAGCGCGGATTGCAGCCGGTGATTGGGCGCTACTCGCCTGGTACGTCGCGAGGCCACATTTTGTATTTTCTGCAGGATGGGTCAGTCTACAAGAATCGCTTATTGGAAAGCCTGAGCGACGAAGATGCGTTGCGTTATACGTTGGCAATCCAGGCAGCCATAGCCATTACCGGTGATGACGAAGATTGGAGTTGGATAGACGATGACGGTGAACTCTACCGTCGTGCAGGGGTGGAGCCGTGCGTTACCATCGGTGATGGCCGCAAGCTTAGACTGCTGTCGGCCTACCACCCAGACGTTGCCCTGCCGATCAACTCTTCATATCACCTTGGCCATTTTTTGGCGAAGTTGGGTTATCCCTCTGCTGAAATGCCTACCGAGCAACATCCGGTAGCACGCATGCTACTTTTGCGCCAGTACATGCTGCAGGCGAGAGAGGTAGTGCCTGGACTGACGGCAGTAGGTTTTATGCGTGGCCTGTATGCACCGAGCCTGGGTTTGGCTCCGGTGAAAGAAGACAGCGAAGACGCCGCCAGCTCGTTAAGCGAACTGACCATTAAGCTCACAGATGGCGCGATACGGAATGGTTATGTCCGGGTCCCAACACCGCAAGTTTTGTTTCCCGCAGAGAGCATTGCGGACGATGAGCAGGCAACTGCGAAGTTGTTTGCACTCGATTTGCCGGATGGTACGCAGATCAGAACCTGCTTGCTTGCCAACCGAGGCCGAATCAAGGCCCGCTTCAATAGCCTGTTCAAACGTCTGCAACTTGTAGAGGGAGACCAATTGATCTTGACCAAGCTGGATGATAGCCATTACGAGATGCAACTAGTGCGACAAGAGGCTGACAGCAACGCCACAGATATTAAACACACAGTTCAGTCTGACCAGGATGACAAAATGAACAAACCACCCTTGAACCAGATATTGTTCGGCCCGCCGGGTACCGGAAAAACCTACGAGACTATCCTCGCGGCGCTGCAAATTCTCGATCCAGTGTCCGAGTACGAGTACAAAGAGGCCATCGTCGCTGCAACCTCGCACCAGGAACAGTTGGCTGCACGGGAAGTGCTCAAGGCACGCTTTGACCAACTGTGTACCGAAAACCGCATTCGCTTTGTCACCTTCCACCAGAGCTTCAGTTACGAGGATTTTGTCGAGGGGTTGCGGGCGGAAACTGACGAGGACACCGGGCAGATCCGTTATGAGGTCGTGGATGGCGTGTTCAAGAGCCTTTGCGAGTTGGCAGAAGTAAAAATCACGCAGCAAGCAGAGGCGTCAGTTGAGTTAGGCAGCCGCACAGTATGGAAGATGTCTCTGGGTAATACGAAAGGCAGCGACGCTCGCATCTACGAGGAGTGCGTAGAGTATGGCTATGCGTTGTTGGGGTACGGTGGGGGTATCGACTTTAGTGGTTGCAAGAGCCGTACCGATGTTCAGCAGGCATTTACTAAGGCGGGCGTCCAGCTCGATGGCCAGAACGATTACAGCCTGACCAGTGTCACCACATTTGTCACCCGTATGCAGGTGGGTGACTTAATCGTGGTGAGTGACGGTAATTTCAAGTTCCGCGCTATCGGTGAAATTACCGGAGACTACCAGTACAAGCCGCATCCAGAGTATGACGCCGACTACTCCCAAATGCGGCCGGTAAAGTGGCTGCGTCAGTACAGCCCATCTTTACCCCATAGCGAATTGCTGAATGGCCAGTTCAGTCAGATGACGCTGTACGAGCTGCGCAGCCCTACTCTGGATAAAGGGAAATTGCAGACACTTTTAGGCGCTTCGTCTACGAAGGGAAAACATCGCCCGTTTAGCGTAGGACAAGTGTTCGGTCGGGACTATCAGGTAGTCCGTGCAACGGAAGAATTGTTGGAGCTGAAAAAGCCTAATGGTAATTTACTGCCGTTTTCGATGCGCATGCTACATGAATTAGCAGAGGCCGTTGTAGCTGGAAAAATTTCGGTGGAAGACATTCGCCAGAAAAGCGCGATCGAGAAACTCTCTGACGCCACCCTAGAGCCTTATTTGGTCAATGGCTACAACAATATCTTGTCTCCTTTGGTCGAATACCTTTGCAATGCAGGTGATGACGAGGATCAGCACGAGTCTTCAGATGCCCGTGTGCTGATCATCGACGAGATCAATCGTGGCAATATCTCGCGCATCTTTGGCGAGTTGATCACGTTGATTGAGCCGTCCAAACGCGCTGGGGCGGCAGAGGCGCTGTCGGTTACGCTGCCGTACTCCAAAGAACCGTTTAGCGTGCCAGCAAATGTGTATCTGATCGGCACCATGAATACCGCCGACCGCTCGCTGGCAGGGCTGGATATTGCGCTGCGTCGCCGGTTTACCTTCACAGAAATGGCTCCCAAGCCGGAACTGCTCTATGGGGTGATGGTAGGCGGCGTCAATATTGGCCAGATGCTACGCGTGATGAACCTGCGCATCACCGTACTGCTAGACCGTGACCACTGCTTGGGTCACTCCTATTTCATACCGCTGCAGGCTGATCCTTCATTAACGAGATTGGCGGAAATTTTCCGGCAGAACATCCTGCCGTTGCTGCAAGAATATTTCTTCGCGGATTGGGAGCGCATCCGTTGGGTGTTAAACGACCAGAACAAGTCGGCTGGCGCAGCCTTCGTTGTGGAAGACCGTGCGCTGAACCTGTCGGCCATATTTTCCGGGGTGCAGGACAGGTTGCGCCAAGCTCCGCAGTGGATGCTCAATCAAGAGGCGTTTGACAATATAGCGGCGTATCGTGGCATTGCTGCGCCCGATGTGGCGCAACCGGAAGCCGACGAGGTAATCGGCTGATGCAGGCTCACATCGTGGTGCGCGAGTACGCTCGCCTCACTACGGCGCAGCTGCCGCGTAATTCGCTGGATGAGGCACAGATCAGCGACACTGCGTTTGCCTGGTTGTGCGAATTGGCAGCGGGCTTTCGACGCTCGGGCGCGCAGCTGTTGCAACTGGACGGCCAGCGTTGGTTGCGGTTAGACAACTACGTGGGTGTGCTGGAAAGCCCGTGTGGACAGGTGATCGAAATCCTGCCCAAGCACCACGACGATGGCGAATGCGAGCACCGCGCCCGTGCGCTGCTGTGCAAGATGATTTCCAGCGCGCTGGACATCCCCGTTCGCGAAACTACCAAGGCCAGTTTGCAGTTGTATCGCGCTCCGCTGGCCGAATGGGTAATGCGGCAATTTCTGCTGGCGCTGGAGTATTTAGTTAAGCGTGGTTTGCGTTTTGACTACCTGCGCCTGGAAGAAGAACAGCATTATCTGCGCGGCCAGTTGGATGTGGTAAAGCAGATGCGTCAACCGCCGGGGCGGCAGCATTGTTTCCAGATTCGCCACGATGTGTTTTTGCCGGAGCGTCCAGAAAATCGGCTGCTAAATAGTGCGTTGCAACTAGTGTGCCGTACTACACAGGACGCCGACAACTGGCGTCTGGCGCACGAATTGGCTGGTATATTGCAC
>JAJZFK010000333.1 GCA_021805405.1 bacterium | reverse complement strand
CTATCGCCACACCCTCGTTGGAAATCGTGCCCTTTGGTATTGAAACGATGGCAGTGATCTGTGCACCGGAACACAGGCTGGCCACGAGAACTAGCGTTAGCTTGCGCGACCTTGAGGGCGAGCCGTTCATCGCCTTTGACGACGATATTCCTACCAGGCGCCTTATTGATGATCAACTGCGCGCCACCGGCGTACGGGTGAAGGTTGTGATGGCGTTTGACAACATAGAGACCCTTAAGAACCTCGTTGAGATAGGTAAGGGAATTGCTCTCGTGCCTTCAGAGACTGTACGCGCAGAGGTGCGAGAAGGCACTATCGTACGAATTCCACTCGTGCAGGAGGAGTCATTCTGCCGCACATCGGGAATTATCCTTAAAGAAACAGCTGCACGGCGTGCTGCAGTAACGGCTTTCGTGGACACTATCAAGATGGAGAACGCCTCTCCAGAGGCTGGTTAGGTAACCGCAACCCGCGGGGTGTATTAACCCCAATCAACTGCACTGGCGTCGAAAACCGGTCCCTCGGTACACGCCAGTGCTAATCTCTTATGCACATTGTCACCATCTACGGCTATTCCTATTGTGCATCCCATGCAGATGCCTATCCCGCAGGGCATGGCTGTTTCTACGGATACCTGGCAGGGCGTCCTGCAAGTCCTGGTGATTTGAGCCACTGCCTTCAACATTGCCATTGGCCCACAGGCATACACTTGTGCTGCCGGTTTTAACTCATCCGTTAACATCTCATGCAGTTCATCAACTACCCGTCCCTTACGGCCGGCACTTCCGTCATCTGTAACTAACCGCACCTCCAGGTTGAGATCTGAAAACTCCTTAATTCCTACAAGCAGCTCCTCCGTACGGGCACCATTTATCACAACTACCGGGTGTTCATTTCTGCTGCCGCATATGGCTTGTGCCAGAAAGTGGAGTGGTGGTGCACCTATGCCCCCAGCCACTAAAATATGCCGGATAGGATGACTGCTCTCCCAACGGTAACCGCAACCTAGTGGTCCTATTGTTGAAAGTTGGCTGCCAGCACTCAACCGTGCGAGCCCACTGGTGAATGAGCCTCTTGCAAGATAGACAATGGAGATGGTGCCGGCTTTACTATCTGCGTTAAATATGCTGAATGGGCGCCGCAACAGGGGTGAGTAGTTATCGCCAGTCAGCACCTCAAGGAACTGGCCCGGTTGGGCGGCTTCAGCGATTTGGGGTGCGTGCAAGACCAGAAGGTACTCGTTGTTGACAATCCTGGTGTGCGAGATAACCACGGCGTTTACTTCAAACCTGCGTGCTGTGGCGTATTCTACAGTCGTCATTTGTGTCCACCTTTACTCGCTCTCGTAAATGTCACCGTTATACTGACAGGCACGGTGGCTGAAACCCGCATATTAAACCAGCCCGGGTGAACTACGCGCACCTTGTTGCCAAATTGGTGCAGTTTACTTCCAGAAGGACCCAGTTTCACGCCGCGAACTCCGTGCGCAGCCGCTACCAGCCAAACACCAGAGGGTATGTAGACGTTTGTAGGATCACCGGTAGCATCGATACCGTGGAGCGCAAAGTGGCTGGAATCGGTAACAGCCCGTTCGAAGGCCGCGAGGTAAACAGATGCTGTTGCCTGGGTGCCCGGCTGCGGTAGTGTATCCGCAAAGGTGTTTAGTAGCATCCCGTCCCCCAGTACTTTGTCGCAATACAGCACCAGGCCTATATAGGCTTTCATCCCGGCGTAGTTTCTAACCTGCATAAGGGAAGCAGGAGAGCCGTTGCAGTCCTCTATCGTATCGATGGGAGGATCTATCTCCTTTGCCTCATAGTCATTTAGTTGTGCAAGTGAAACAAAAGGAATGTCGTCGGCTGTCAGCCTGCCGCGCAGCTCGTCCTGTATGAGCCAGTATACAAACAGGCGCTGCCCCAGAAAACCGTTTGCCCAGGCCTCCGGGCTAGTGAAGCCGGTAACGCCCGGAAGGGCGTAGTGTCCATATTCATGGGTGATTTCGCGCAGCCATTCCTCAGGGGAACGCGTAGCGTAAATGTCGTAGATGTAAATCTGATTTCTGAACTGCTGGCCGCCCACATCTGCAGCTCCGTCGGGATCTACACCAGGTGTAATCCATACGTGCACTGTTTTTTCAAACGGGTGATCCCACCCCAGGCGACTTCGCTCCTCGCCATATAGGAGTGCCAGGAGTCTGCCTGTTCGTTCTGCTAGTGGCAGTTGCGTACTGGACTCAACATGCACATCAAACCGCTGTGCGTACTCTGGTGGCTGTCCGGCCGCAGCAACATTGGGCCAAACTTGACAAAAGGCGTGATAGACTTCACCGTCGCGAGGGTTTGTAATCCCAGGATCCACAGTACCTATAACCAGCTTTGCTGGAAACGGGTTGCCGATCACAATATCGTGGTGCGAGGGAAGCGCCGATACGCGTAACGGGCAGGTTAGAAATGCAAGTACCGCGAGCAATGCACTAGGTTTTGGGCATTTAATGAGGAGCATGAAGGTAAACTCTAAGTAAGGTATTCCACAAGTTTACTCCAAATGGCCCGCTCTCGCTGCAAATGTGTCTGTACAATTGCTCATATCGCGGGGCAATCATGACCATTGGATAAATGAAACGAGGAGATGACACAATGTCTGAAATGAAGTACCGACGGCTTGGTGCCAGTGGCGTTAAAGTCAGCGAAGTTTGCCTGGGAAGCTGGCTGACCTATGGCAACGCAACCGAGGACAATGCTGCAGAGGCCTGCATTGATCGCGCTTATGAACTTGGTATCAATTTTTTTGATACTGCTAACGTATACGCAAGGGGCAAAAGCGAAGAGGTGGTGGGGCGGTCGCTTAAGAAGTTTCCTCGCGATAGTTACGTGGTTGCTACTAAAGTCTTTTTCCAGATGAACGATGGTCCCATGCCAAACAACAGGGGGCTTTCACGAAAACATATCATCGAGCAGTGCGAGGCAAGCCTCAAGCGTCTCGGGATGGATTACATCGACCTCTACCAGTGCCATCGTTATGACAATGAAACCCCACTAGAGGAGACTCTACGTGCGTTGGACGACCTGGTTACACAGGGCAAGGTTCTCTATTTGGGTGTGAGCGAATGGGGTGCTCCTCAGATATCTGAAGCCGTTCGGCTACAGGAGAAGTTCAACCTGGATCGGTTAGTGTCTAATCAACCGTCATACAGCATTCTGAACCGCAACATCGAGCGCGCTGTGGTGCCAATAAGTGCACACCTTGGCTTGGGCCAGATAGTATATTCACCATTGGCACAAGGCATTCTCACAGGCAAATACAAGCCGGGGCAGGCGCTACCTGCGGACAGCAGAGCCGCCGACCCCAGGCAGAATATGTTCCTTAACGGTGGTAACCTGGACCAGAAGGTGCTAGAGAAGGTTCAAAAACTACAGCCAATTGCCGAGCGTGAAGGGCTTAGCGTAGCACAACTCGCTCTCGCATGGTGCCTTCGTCTTGAAAACGTATCCAGCGTTATCATAGGAGCCAGTAAGCCATCGCAGGTTCACGACAACGCCGGTGCGTCTGGACACAAGCTTAGCGAAGAGTCGCTAAAGGAAATTGATGACGTAATGGCCTAACGGTGAAGGTTCAAAAACCTTACGGGATGTCGCGACAATTTGGCCGTCCCGTAAGGTTAAAGTGCATGAAGGAGAAAACTCAATGACGGCTGGAAGCGGCGGCACCAACGAGATATCCGGCGGCGTGCGGATAGGTCATGTTCATTTGAAGGTAGCGGATCTTGAGCGTTCACTGAATTTCTATTGTGGAATATTGGGCTTTAATCTCATGCAGCGTATGGGGCGGAGTGCAGCATTTATATCCGCTGGTGGCTACCATCACCATATTGGGCTTAACACGTGGGAAAGTGCCGGTGGTTCGCCACCACCACCAGGAACTACCGGGCTCTACCATGTGGCCATTCTCTACCCCGACAGAAAGACGCTCGCAGACGGCCTTCAACGCCTCATTAATGCAGACTGGCCGCTTGATGGCGCAGCCGACCACGGAGTTAGCGAGGCGTTATACCTTCGCGATCCCGATGACAATGGCGTCGAACTGTACCGCGACCGCCCTCACGAGGAGTGGCCGCTCACAGCTGGCGGTGAGTTACGTATGTTCACCGAGGCGCTTAACCTGCAATCTCTGCTACACGAATTGCGCGCAGAGTAGCCTAAGAAGCTGCGCACCTGGGTGGTGTGGGCATTCAACCTGCAGCCGGTTGCTAGCAGACAGCTGCGTCCGGCTGCATTTTTGCCCGGTGTGCGCGCTATCTCGTTGTGTTGAGCCCAATCTGAGCTGCTACACCCGGCGCAAGATTGATATGCTGTCCTCCCCGAAGTCGGTTCTCCGCAATAATTGCCGACTTGCACAGTGGGCCAACCGATACCTGCGTATGCCCTGCATCCATAAAATCACAGCCTGTAATAGTGATACCATCACAATTGGCATCGATGGCAGGCGCGGTGGGTGAAATTTTGGCCAGATC
>JAJZFK010000431.1 GCA_021805405.1 bacterium | reverse complement strand
GCAATGCAATGGCGGAAACGTCTAGTTCAGGTACCTCATCGCTATAGTCGATGGTGACCTCAATCGCGGCTAGCACTCCAAGTAGTTCACTTCGCAGCTGTGAGCATCGGTTAGATAGTCCACCATCCAGCTGCCGCCGCGCAGAACGTACTGCCGCCTCGGTACGTGCGTGCACGAGATCGGCAACTGCTTCGCACTGGGCGAGATCCAGCTTACCATTAAGGAACGCTCGCAACGTGAACTCACCGGGGCGCGCGAGGCGTATACCATATTGAATTATGCTATTGAGCACTAAGCCTGTAACGGTGCTTCCACCGTGGCACGATATCTCAACAGTATCCTCGCCGGTGTATGAATTTGGCGCACGCATCGCGAGAACCACCACATCGTCAATGGCGACCTCGTTCGCGGCTAGGAACGTGCCATACCGTGCGGTGTAGTGCGATTGTGGGCTTTTGTGCGGTTTGAAGGGCACAAACCGCGCGCGCGTGCAGCGAAAGGCGTCCGGGCCGCTGATACGTATGACCGCGAGGCCCGCCTCACCGGATGCAGTTGCAATTGCGGTGATTGTGTCATTGTCTACGCTGGTAGTTGCCGGTTTATTCATAGTAGCGGGCCAAGCAGATTGTTAGGTTCATTGCTAGATACATGGTATATAATGTACCAACAATTTGTATGCCGGGTATTCGCGAGGAAAAGAACAAAGCTTTTAAATGGAATTTCACCTATCGCCAGCGACGTCATCAGTAGGCGCTATCTTATCGGCAGCAGCGGTGCTGGCCGTTATGCACGCAATGCTTCCTTCGCACTGGCTTTCATTTGTGCTAATGGGCCGTGCGCGCAAATGGAGTAGAAGCCGAACGCTTTTATCTGTTGCCATCGCCGGTACAGGCCATGTGCTGCTAACCGCGCTGTTGGGTCTGTTGCTCGCTAGTGCCGGGGCTGCAATTTTGCACCACCTGCCCCCGTGGGCCGAGCAGGCCGGAATCTCTGTAGTACTTATCGCATTGGGAGTAGTGTTTATAGTATCAAATATTCGCGGATCTGGCCACGTACACCTCCATTTGCGACTTCCCGGTGCCAGCCACGATCATCATGACCATAGCGAGCACGATGATTTACCTGTAACCGAACCGTCTGTTAAGGTAAATACCGCATTTTCAGGTGCGGATAAGGCTGCTATGGGAGCGCTTATACTTGGGTTGGTATTGTCACCATGCCTAGATATGCTGCCGCTCTACGTGGGTTGTTCTGCGATGGGAGTGTGGGTACTCGTGGCTATAAGCCTTATATTCATGGTCATTACTCCACCGCTTATGATACTCCTTGTCGCGCTCTCGCTTTCTGGCCTGGCGCAATTAAAACTGGCTTGGCTGGAGATGTACGAGGGAATGCTGGCAGGTGTGCTTATGGTCCTGCTTGGTGTGGGACTAATGCTGTTTGTTAAATGAAGTGAACCTGTAAGGGAGTGTTCAGGTGATGAGTAAGCATGAACAGACGCACGATCATGGTGATCATAATTGTTGTGGGGGACCGGGACACACGCACAGTGCTCGCGGCATCGCAGGGCCGCGGCTGTTTGCCTCGCTTGTGTTGACCCTTGCATTTGTTGTCTTCGAGCTTGTTGCTGCTGCAAAGGCCAACAGTCTTGCGCTGCTTTCGGACGCGGGCCACAATTTCACCGATGCGCTCGCGCTGATGCTCTCTTGGTACGCAATACGTGCCTCCACGAGGCCAGCCTCGCAACGACGTACTTATGGTTATCACCGTGTCTCTATTCTTACTGCTCTGGTAAACGCGGTGACGCTGGTTGGCATTGCACTGCTGATTGGGGAAGAGGCTGTTACGCGGATACTCAATCCGGAACCGGTGCACTCGCAAATCATGATTTTTACGGCTGGGGCTGCCATCGTGGTGAACCTTGCTATAGCGCTGGGGCTGCGCGGTGAGGCTGCACATAGCGTGAACGTTCGCAGCGCTTTTGTTCACATGGCGGGTGATGCAATTGCGTCACTTGGCGTAGTAGTCGCCGGTGTTATCATTCACTACACTGGCTTGCAAGTGCTGGATCCCGTTATCTCGATCGTTCTTGCCGTTATAATTGGGCTGTCGTCTTGGTCAATCATTACGGAGACGGTCAACATTCTTCTCGAAGGAGTGCCAAAAGGTATAAACCTGGAGTCACTTACTTCCGATATTCTTGCGCTTCCCGGCGTTGCCGGAGTGCACGACCTTCATGTTTGGTCAATCGCCGACGAAATGCACGCTCTTTCGTGTCATCTCACAGTAAACCGCAATTCCGATCAGGAGACTAGCAAAGTCGTTCAGACTGTGAAGGGTCTGTTAGAAGCACGCTATCAGGTTGATCATTCAACCATAGAGACCGAGTGCGATGGGTGTTCGCACGCAGGGCCGTTTCATTGCCTGGGTGCTGCCGAATCCGCGGTGCTTGCATCTTCTGGAGCGCGAACCGATTCCTGATCTTCGGCAATGACCGTAGCGGTACCGCTGCTAGCAACCAGTTTGGCGGTGTACTGGCTTCGCGAACGGTACTTGGTTAGCCATTCAGCCATATTCTTTGCCCTGTCTGCCTGCCCCATACCATGATAGGCAAGCATAAGCTCGTAGTGCGCCCGTCCGTCACGGTCGAACCCCATGTTGCCAATCCGGTGAAAGTGTTCCAGCGCAAATACTGCGTCGGCGTATCTGCGCTGTGCCAGTCTTTCGCTTCCTAGTTTGCGAACTTCCAGAAAGACCTGTGCTACCCCCCGGCGGTACGAGAAGACAAGCCCAAGCATAACCGACATAAACACGATTCCAGGTGTGAGTGTTTTGTCTGCCTTAACAAAGTGAACGACGATGATGGCGGTAAGTATCGTGAGAAACAGCGTGAGCATCATTCGTATCACGTAGCCGAAGAACACCTTTTGAATGGCCTTTTCGATGGACGGATCCACCTTCATGACGCCGGGGCTTGAGGCGTTTGGAACTGACCCAGGTAAGTTGTTAGGTGATTTCTTTGCCGGCGATATCTTTTTGATGTGTCGCTTGGCAGGTTTTTTGCTCACACGCTTCTCCCGTTACTTGATTTTCGCAGCAGCGCCGCGTAAAGTGGTATTCCAAATAGAGACGTAACCACCCCAACGGGTACGTCATGCAGCCACACCCGCGCAACGGTATCGCTTACCACAAGCATCGTCGCACCAATGAGTGCAGAACATGGCAACAGCCTGCGGTGCGCTGGGCCAACAAGCCTGCGCGCTACATGGGGTGCTACAAACCCAACGAATGCGATAACGCCCGCTGCGGCAACTGCGGCCGCAGTGAGCAGCGTGCCCGCCGAGAGAACCTTCAGGCGAAAGCGCTGCGTGTCTACACCAAGATGCAGAGCCGTCTCTTCGCCAAAAGCCATAAGGTCGAGTTCCGAGGCCAAACGCCACAGCACTAGCGCACCCGCGATCCCTACAGTTGCAAGTAACAGCGCATGACGCCAACCCACTGCCTCCAGACTGCCAAAAAGTGCGGCGAGGATGCGTGCCTGCCTGTTTTCGCCAGCCTGCGAACCTAGCATTACCATGAGGGGGATGAGCGACCAGAAAAACGCGCCAACCACCGTTCCTGCGAGCAGGAAGGTATGTGGTGAGGTGCGACCACGCACCTGGCTGAGTCTATAGACGAGCCATACGGCACCGAGCCCGCAAATGAAGGCTGCGAAGGTTTGCGCATATCCGCCGAGCCACGCCGACCCGCCCAGCAGGATGACAGCCACAGAGCCCATGCCCGCGCCGGAAGCCACGCCAACGGTGTAAGGATCAGCCAAGGGGTTCATGAGGAGGCTTTGGAACGCTGCGCCTACCAGGGCAAGGAGACCGCCCACGAGCACCGCACCAAAGGCGCGCGGCAGTCGAATCTGCCAGACAATATTGTCTGCCCAGGGTACTAGAGGCTTCCATGCCGGGTTACCGGTAATGTGGTGCACGAGAGCCTGATAAACAACCACCGGTGTAACAACTTTTTCGACCGAAGGTTCACCGAGCCACAAGTCGAGCAGAGTCGCAGTAAGTAGTATTACTGTCACGATGACAAACGGAATCAGCGCACGTCTCATAACCGGTACAGTTTGTGCTAGGGCAAGCGCGCGATCTACAGGCTGTTGCGGCGGAACTTGTACGGTTGGCACTACGCCGAACTCCTCATGCGCGGGTATGTCGCCACGGCCACATTGAAGCATGATCCGGGCATAACCGAAGTATGACAGGTACCGTCGCCAAATGCAAATCACTGGCAGGCCCACACTCACCGCCGCGCAGTTAACCTTCCATTTCTGCCAGCAATTTCCTCAAGGCTTCGATGACCTGTTCACGCGTCTTCCTGTTCCCAATTCTTCGAAAGCGCTCGGTGATCTGGTGTACCTCGTCTTTTTCTGCAGCTGCTTCCAACTCCGCGATGAGGGCTCTGCGCTCATCTTCGCGCGCCAAAGGAAGGAATGGATTGCCGCCCCTGAGTTCCCGCAGGATGGCGCCTGTATTGCCGCCGCTGCCACCTCTTGCTTTCAGATCATTCAACCAGTTGTTTGCTGCCGCAGTAGCTGCAGCGACCTGCTCAAGCACATTCTTCAAGATGGCCGTGGCGCTCGTGCGCTGCTGGTCATTTAGCCATTCACTATATTTCTCCTGCAGGTTGTCCAGAACGGCACGCACGTCGTCAGCCTCGTCCGGGCGCTTAAGAACGCGACGATCCACGTTGCCTAACTCGTCGTAGTACTCCTTCAGCTTCCTTGCGCGGACTATAGCATTGCCCACCTCTTCAAATTCGGGTTCGTCGCGCAAGGCACTCTGGTCACCTATGAGGCTCTCAAGGGTCGTGCTCGCCGATACCCGTGAGTTGATTGCGTCCACGGACTTCAAGAGCGTTCGGACCTGCGCCTCCTCGTCATGGATGCGGCTGGTCACGGCATCCAGCTTTTCGGAAATTGCAGTTTTTGTAGTTTCGAACTCACCATTCAACGCACGAAGCTGTAAAACACTGGTTCTAAGAGTATGAAGGTTGGTGCGAGTTGTAATTGTATCTAGCACCTTCAGGACAGCCTCATCTTGCTGCTTATCCTGGGCATGCCTTAGCGATGACTTTAAGTTAGCGATCGCCTGCGTGATGCGGCTGTTGGAAACTTCCACCTTAAGCGGAGCAATCTGTAGTTGTAACGATTCAAGGTCGCTCAGGTGTTTGGAATAGTCGGAGATTGACGGAAGTTGCTCGCGTGAAATACAGAGTTGTTCCACTGCACGCCTAATCATCTCATCCAGCTTATTTAGCATGATGGCCGTGGTTGGCCAGTTGTCCTCTAATACCAGTTTGGGTTCAACGAGCATTGTTACCTCATTGCGAATTCCCATGAGGTTATCGACAGCGTTTGGGGCCAACTGCGCTTGTTTCGTAAGGTGCGCGACGCGATCAGCATATTCCGTACCTTGTGCTGCCGCCTTGCGAAGCCGATCTGCCTCAATTTTCGCACGTTGGGCAATGATCACATCAGAATCCTCGGCATCTGCATAGTTCTGTAGCTGATCAACGAATTCACGGGCTCTTGACACAGTAAACGGTGGCCGCGCCAGTTCATCTAGGATAGCGGTCACTTTTTCGTGACGAGCCTGGGGTAATTCACGAGTGATCATATGCTCTGCCAGTTGGGCTAGCGCGTCCTGAATATTCGGATTGTTTGGGTTTCCAGCAAACACCGTCGATAAATTGGTGGCACATTTAATATTGAGCCTGTGGAAACCCAGCCAGGCACTACACAGCAGAGCTAATTGATTAAAGTCGAATCCGAACGGGGCGTTTAACAGCGTTGTAAATGCAGGGGTAAGGTTGCAGCTAGTTGCACCAACAGGACAGCAGTCATCAATCACCTTCCATGCGGCAGCTATGCTCGTATTGGTTGGCTCCATGATGTTGAGCTCCTTTGAAATCACTGTCCACGAGGTGAGTATTTTCGTAACAAGATCTGCAACCATTGGTTCCTTGCTAGTCTTTAGGAACTGTTCTACTGTGGCCGTCATGAGCACAGGGCACAGAGCCGCGATTGCCTTTCTAAGCGGTAGCTTCGCAGCTGAATGTTGAGTGAAGAACTGCCGACCCTTGCTGCTATGGTACGCCGCGTAGAGGCAGGCACTTACGATTAATCGTATTTCAGACGAACCAGTCCGGTGCTTTACAGCTTTATCGAGTGCGGACGGCAGTACATAGTTCCCACCCTCAACAAAGTCGATTATGGCAGTTTGAAGGTCGGTTGCGTTACGTTCCCGGCGTCGAGCAATCGCTTCAGGCCTTATCTGGTTTTGGTCCAGCCACTGTGAGTCTTGAAGTATCGATCGATAGCGCAGTTGGACAAGGAGTTCAGTATTTCGACGTTTTGGAACAATAACTACTACTGCGGGCGGGGTAGTGCCAAAAGCTTGGTCGAGTAGGGAAAGAGCGTTCTCGTTAAGCCATTGGACATCATCATCCGATTCCGCTACCAACCGTATGATCAATCCTCGCTTGCCTTCATGCCACGAATGCTCGAGGAGTTTGTAGGTAGGTGCGATGCGTTTTAACTCGTCTGGTACAAATGTTCTACGAGACATGACTCTCTGGCGGATAATCCAGTCGCCAGCCATACCCCACGAAATCCCATCCGCAGGATAGCTTGGCAGCCTATCGCTCAGTTCGTCAACTGGAAGATTGTTCCACGGTTCGTCGGCGTACTTGCCGGCCGCTGCGCGCAGAAGCCTTTCCAGATGTGCCCCGTGCCCGGTTGCATCAAGGTGATAGCATTTTGTGGAGCTGTGCTTTAGGACATACCCGTCCTTCTCCATGTCCTGGAGCAGCTTAAGGCAAGTTGCCTGTGGTAAGCCGCATAGCGTAGAAACTGCCCGCTCAAATTTATCGCGGCCCAACTTTAACTTCGCCATGTGGTAAAGTAGGATTGACTGTAGAACTCGCTTGTTATCGAGCGGCAGCTCAGCACCCGCTTGTTGCAGTATCGCTTGATAGTCGTCATATAGTGTACTATCATCGGCAGTGAGCGCATCGCCAAAATAGTCTACCAATGTAGTGGCGTAAATCCAGCCTGGGCAGTCGTTTATGATTGCAGGTTGAGCTAACCTGTCGTCAACAGCGTCCATAACGAAGTTCAATACTTGTCTGGAATTATTTTTGAAGCTAAGCTTACAGAAGATACCAGTTGTTAGTGGATGGAGCGGGAAGCACCGCTGAACCATAATCTCATCGAACTTGCTATCACCCCACCCATAGTCATCATCATAACGCGGAGCAAGCAAACTTCGTGTGTATGCAGCATGCACGTTAATTGGGTCAAGTGCGGCCGAACTTATCTCCTCCCATAGTCTCTCGTCTTGATGAAGGTAACCACTTATCACTGTTTCTAGAGTGGTGTACAGCGAGTACCTCTGTGCCCGAGGCAGTCTGCCCAGCTCCTTTTTGATTGTGGCGACCATGTCGCCTCCGGCAACCTTCGCAAGGGAATCTGCGCGTGAATCTGGGTCTTGTTGTGAGAACGAAATAAATTGAGCGTATCCACGACATGCTGACACTCCGTTCAGGAGGTCCTGCAGGGCATTAACCGAAGCGTAACCCTGCCTTTGGGCGTAGCTGTCAATAAACGCGCCGAACTCATCGAATAGAAATAAAATACCACCTACGACTGGATTTGGGCATTTGCAGTAAGTCTCTACAACCTTGTGGATGACCTCCTGAAGGCTGTTCTCGCCACCAAGATCCGGGGTGACGTGCGTGGCTGCTCGAATAGCAGCACGCGCGGGCTCGTAAGCTTCTTGCTGTCGATTATTAAGCATTTCTATTAGGTTATTAAAACTGATTCCGCGTGAGCGTAGTGCATCCTCCACGATCAAAACACCTGACGCGTCGAGGTCAGCCAGGATCCTCTCAGCTTCGCGAAACCAGTGCGTAAGTGATTGGGTTATTGCTGCAGGATGGCTTTGAATAGCCTTGTCCAAACCCTTAATGACCTGTTCGCGCAAATTAGCAGGATGGTCCCCTTTAAGGGTTACAACAAGATACGGAGGGGTGTTTAGGCGGAAATTAACTAGTTGTTCAGCGCATTCTGGCCCGGCTGCTACTTCGAGTTTAGCGCGAATAATCTCAAATTCATCGCTGTTAACAGAATTGCCAAAGAAGTTAGCAATAATTACGCCTAGGTGGCTTTTGCCATGCCCGTACGTCGCTATAACCGTATGGCGATTCTCTCCGCCGGTTTGGGCGCTCCTTACAAGCCGCTGAAGTACGTCTACAGAGCTTACTGTATTCCGAATATCGGAATTGGGTACCGAGCTCGTAAAATAGTAACTGTTTGAAAGTGCAACGTTCAGTGCTGGATCGTAAAAGGCCTCAATTCGAACATCATTTGTAAATTGCTGGCCCGTTGCCCTCTTTACTACATCGCCAATGAGCATATATTACTCCGTTTGTTCGCTACTAGTTCTCTCCGTCCGGACTGAATGTGACCGGATTTTACGGCGCCGGCTAGGTGATTGCTGCGTAAACACGGACTCTAGGGCAGCTTCAACTGTGATCCAGCGCTTATAAATTTCAAATGGTGGAATATTGCGCTGGAAATCAAGCATACCGGCTGCTTCCAACCTGCGAAGTGCAAGAACAATGCTGTCAGGCTGCATTTGGATAAACCCCAGCGGCCCATCATTACACATTATTGCAGAGAGATTAACGCTCTGCCGCTCTTGCCAGTTGTTGTCCCAATGATCCGCTATGGTATACAACACGACATTGTCTGGGATATCCCATTGTTTGGCTGCAAAAACGTAACCCTTTTGGCGCTCAACAAGGCGAAGCTGATAAAGGCCCTCGAAGTTGTCATAGCTACTAACGAAAACCGTAAGGGCACGCCGCAAACCCGTTGAGGTAACGGTACCGTAGCTACTCTGCTGAATAACCTGTAATCCGCTTGCGACGTCTAGCGATACGCTACCTTGTAGCCAATGAACTACCAGCGAGCGCCAAAAGAGAGGATTTTTACCAACTAGGCGGCAAAGGTGGTAGTGCATAAGCCACTGGGTTGCCGGTAAATTGAACTCTGGATCATGTTGCTGCGTGAGTAGCCCGAAATGTGTAAAGCCGAGATCGCCCTTGACAAGATTACATCCTATTGCATAACTTATCAACGCATTGAAATGCCGTTTGCTCAGCCTGGTATGTTCATGTACCGCGGAGGCACTCAACCTGGTACCAGTTTTGCGCGATATCGGAAGGCCACCAATTGCCCGCATAATTTCCGCAATTCCAAGCCTGTTCAGTGGATAAGTTTGGTGGAAGGATGTACCAATTTTGGTGCGATTGTCATTTACAGCACCCATTATTAATCAAACTCCATCGTCATTGTACGCGGAACTAACTGTTCGGCTACGCTAGACGGTTGGTAATTATTAGTCGTCTCCTCCCTAAACTGGCGCCTTTTATTACCTGTTCTGCGGGCCGCAAGGAGGATTGCTGGCGAAACTTTTTCAGGAAAGGCTGCAGAACGCAACATGTAGGCGATGTTGGCCAGGGCTGCTCTAGCACTGTAGTAAATGTATATGTATATGCGTTTCTCGGCAATTTCAATTAACGTAATTCTGTTGAACGGGTATTCCTGAGAATAACTCATGAGGTTCACTCCGTTTGCTGAAGCATCGCGAAATGGAAGTGAAATTGCCGGGTTCTGCTCAATCGCGAATTCGCATGCCGCAACCAGTACCTCACGCCACGTTTTTAACTCGATCTCGCGCCCATCAGGAAGGCGAAACCGTACGGGTTTCGAATATGTAACTATTTCCGCTGCTTCCGGGAGCGTAAGCCAACTACTGCCGCCCGTGCTCGTATAGTTTACTGCGCTGTGGGATGCGTTGTGACCTGCATCGGGCACAGAGGCATAAATTGATTTGGCTCGCCACCCAGCTGGTTGTGACTGACCGCAACTCGACAGGCATTCGTGCCATCCCAAGCTGATATCGAGGTATCTCACTAATACAGCCGCGCACGCTGGTAATCTGTCATGCCGCAGGTCAATACGATGATCTGGTTTGTGAGGATCGTTGGTGCCAATGTCAAAGAACTTCCAGTCACTACCGTTGGTAAAAACAATGGCATCTATTCTGGCACGCTCGGAAAAGTCTATGGCTGCAAAGAGAGTCTCGCGTTCGACCTCCGCGTCCATGTTGGGCACGCACTGGATAACTCCGAAAACTTCCCCATCTCGGTCGAGCAACACGTAATCAACATCCACACCAATGCGGTTGTCGCTCGGTATTACTTGGTTTAAATCGTCCAGAACCCATCCTAGACAGGTTAAAACGGGCTCTACCAGCTCTGTTTTGATCGTGCACTTACTGTTGAACGAATTAGCATCGCGCGATACCCATCCGTTTTCGTGTAGTAACGACGTCAGCGTATTAAGTGGGCTATTTGTTAGCATTGAGGCAATCCATATTGCGAGTAATTGCTTGGGGAACAATTGCCTATATTAGTCGATTATACTACAAATTATTTAGCATAACATAATGGTTGGTGCCCCGGTTACAACATGCAACATGGCGACTACCTCTAGCGCTGGCCCCAAGAGGGTGTAGTGCACGGGCACGCCGATTCGCGCATCCGACTTCAGAACGTTGTCAACATCCATTGGCTGCCAGCCCAGGAAATTAAGCAGAGGCTCTATAATCTGGTGACTGATTGCAAGTGGATCTGATGGTGCATCGCAAACCGTCGATTGCCTCACGGTGTTGTGCAGGAGCGAAGACAGATCCTCTAATACGCTGTGTGTGTACAAGGTAAACTCCAGCTGTGCCGCAAATTTTCCAAAGCTTTATAGCCACCTAGGTATCATTATACATCAAATAGGCATAGTCCTTTCGAACTAGAAACAGCCTCGCTGGGTAGGGTATGAGCACCCACCTGGCCATTGCCGCGGCGTTACCACTGTTGCTACGTTCGGGGACACAATAAGGTGCGGTTGCATGAAATTGAACAGAGCCGTTTCGGACGACGAGATCAGTCACTAGGCAGCTATTAAACGCCTGGAGATTGTACTGGTATCTGTGTAGCTAGCGCAGTTTCAGAGGGTTTGGCCTGGGTGCACCGTTGGAGGGTTTCTTACCGTCTTAGTGGAACTGATGTGGCAGCATGAGATTATGCAGGAGTAATAGTAACCATTGCAACACCATTCGCGCAGGTTAGTTGGAATCATTTGCATGTTCAGCCTTGTTGTAATAGAACAATGGGCTATTGGTTCTGGTTTGTCACGCATGAAGTATTCATGGCGAAACGTGGCGATTGGGGGTGGAGGGTATGTACTGGATGTGGTGTGCAGCCCCCTTAAACGGGACCTTGTCTACTTAAGAACGGATGTTGGCGGCTTTTATAGGTGGAATAAAAAGACCACGTCATGGGTACCGATTACAGACCGATTTCCGTCTTCAATGTCTAATGACTACGGTGGCGAGGCACTCGCTGTGGATCCGTTCCATGCAAAAACTGTGTACATTGCTGTCGGCAAAGACCTTGGTAGTACGTTGCCCGGCAGCCTTTTTAAATCTACCGACGAGGGGCGCCACTGGAAGCAGCTGCCATTAAGCCTGCCTATGGGTGGGAACAGCGATGACCGTTGGGCTGGGCCCAGGCTGGCGCTAAGTCCGTTTCACAGTGGCGTGTTGCTGTTTGGATCGCGAGAGAGCGGCCTATGGCGTTCTACAGATGGCGGCTCCCATTGGCAAGTTGTCAGATCGCTTAATTCCTACGGTAGGGCTGGTATTGGGTTTAATTCACTTGCCTTTAGTACTAAGTTACCGGGTACTGCGTTTGCTTCTGTGCCAGGTTACGGGGTCTTTGCCACGGAGGATGACGGATCGTCCTGGCACATGACGTCCAATAGTCCCAAAAGTGTGGAACGCCTCGTTGCGGCATCGGATGGCACGATTCTGGCATCGGCGGATAACGGCGTGTACCGCTACGCAAGCAATTCCTGGAGCAATATAACACCACCTGCTGGCACAGCTACACGGTACTGCGGCATTTCGGTTGACCCCCGCAGCCCGAACGACGTTATCGTTGCAACCCAATCTGATACCCTCCAGTTATTCCACAGCATAAACGGGGGTACCACCTGGAGCAATGTTGCCTTGCGCATAGAGAGCTCCGTGCCCTGGTATTCGCCGTCAATGCTTCAGGTACAACAGAGTGCTGGCCTTGCGTTTGACCCACTGGTTCCTGGAAGAGTGTGGCTATCGGATTGGTATGCCACCTACCGGTGCGATGACCTCAGCCAATCGCCAGCGTTGTTCGTAAACCTTGAACATGGACATGAGGAGCTTGTCGTGTTTACCCTGGCTGCACCACCAGGCGGGCCACCGCTGCTTTCTGGTGTTGCCGACGTTGACGGATTCCGGCATCCGTTTCTCAACCGCTTTCCACCAAACGGTTACGGCGGCTGGTATCACGGCCATGGGCCAACATTTGGCGATACTGATCAAGTAACGTGGTGCGTTGGATACCCACGCCACCTTGCCCGCGTGGGCGTTCTACGTTGGAACGACACTGGCGGTGGCGCATCATCAGACGATCAGGGACGGACGTGGAAGCGGTTTTCAGGTTTACCACCAAGTAGCATGCCAGAGCGCATTGCGATCTCGGCACATAATCCAGAGTGCATGGCAGTTCTCACGCTACACGGTGGGCCCGGTTTTGCAACGTTGAATGGCGGTAAAACGTGGGTAAAGATGTCGGGTTTACCTGCGCATATTGTGCCCAGCGTTTGGTACTGGAAGGTGCCCCTTGCAGCGGATGGCATGGAGCCACGTGTATTCTACGCCTGTGCCAATGGGAGGTTGTACAGTAGCACCGATGGCGGTATGATATGGAAAGTGCGTAACAGCACTGTTCCTTTAGCCTTTCAGTCGCTTACAACCACGCCTGGCAAAGCGGGCAACATATGGATAGCCGCCGCAGTTGAAGGCCTATGGCATTCAACCGATGGGGGCCGCAGCTTCCACAAAATCGGTGCGGTATGCACGGCAAATCTGTTTGCCGAGGGCGTTGGGCGTAACGGCCAGGGGCAATCGCTATACCTTGTGGGGAGTACCGCGGGTGGAAGGCACGGGATTTTCCGGTCGACAGACGCAGGTACTACGTGGCTTGAGATAAATTCCCCCATGCAGCCGATTGGCGACGTTCCCGAGTGCATAGCCGGTAGTTGGAGCCGGTTTGGTGAGGTTTTTCTAGGCACAAACGGACGTGGTGTATTTGTGGGTGATGATGCATCGTCAACCGGCGACTCATCGAAAATGGAGCGCGGCGGGTAGCTCCCACTGTCCACCGCGCCTGAAGTTTGATGAGCCTAGTGGCCGCGTGGTCACTAGCCGACGGTTTTTCTTGATGCCATTGCATACTCTAGACTGTATTTGCCCGGTCCTGCAATGGTTATCGCGAGCCCATTGAGCAATAAGGTGAGTACATACTCGTAGCCCTGGTTTGTAATGCTAAACCCATGTGCCCAGTGGTAGGTAACAATGGCACCAAACATAATAATTGCAAGACCCACGCCGGCTATTCTGCTTAGCACACCAGCGAGCATGCCTAACCCACCCAGTAGTTCACCCCCACCCACTAACCACGCTACAGCAATTGGCATTTTAGTGAAACCAGCGAATTGAGATACGGCTGAACAGATTCCGTAACCGTGATAGATAAAAACAGCGGCAAGTGCAAGCCGTACTAAAAGGAGAGCGATATCTACTTGCTGACGATTAGATGATGCATTGTTCATGGTAATTTACCCCTTGTGAACCCGCGAAGGAGCTCGAAAAATTCGGGACCGACAGCATGAACTGTCGGTCCCACTTCACACATTGCCTAAGCCTTTGCGATCCGTGCTGCTGTTTGAGCTACGCGCACACCAAACGCCTCTGCTGTCCTAATGTCACTACCTGGTGGTGCCACGTCTGGGCCCTGGTCTACGTTGCTCTGGGTCATAAGGCCCAGGGAAGAACCCAGGCGGTTATTGTCCTCCACGCTGCCACCACTGTGGTTGTTTCCTGGCATCATACCGGTGCCCACCCACAACATGCTATGCTGAGCAGCAAACGTCGCAAACTGTACCAAAGTGGTCAACTTATCGCCGCTCATGCTTCCGGAGTTTGTAAAGCCCGCTGCAAGTTTATCTTTCCACGCCTGCTTCATCCAACGGCCACTTGTGGCGTCCACAAATTCCTTGAACTTTGCAGAAGAACTGCCCATGTAGGTTGGTGATCCAAAGATGATCGCGTCAGCTTCATCCAGCGCGTACCAACTCGTCTCGATATCACCTACCGATATTAGTGTTACTGTAGTGCCTTCAACAGTTGCTGCGCCCCGCGCAACACCCTCGGCGACCTTCTGCGTGTGGCCATAGCCACTGTGGTAAACCACTGCTATTTTCGTCATTGTCCTGACTTCCTTTCGTCGTTCGCGATAAGTGGACAGATAGAGTGTTCAGTCTGCCCTTCCTGTTGGTGGATTTCTGCAAGCCTAGTCAGCAAATCTGCGGCGAGTTGCTGCTCTTCCGGGTTGAGAGCGCCAGCAATCCTGCCAATTTCCGTTGCGTGTTCCGGTAGAATACGCTCCACAAGCAGAGTTCCACTATCTGTAAGAGCTGCATACAGCCTTCGCCGATCTTTAGGACAGGCGACCCTCTGTACATAACCGTGCCCCTCCAGACTATCGATGACATACGTCATGCTTCCGGTTGTGAGCAACTGTTTTGCGGCTACCTCGCCTAATGGTAATGGACCAGTGAAGTGAAGTAGCTGTAAAACGCCATACTCTGTCGCGTTTATTCCGTATGTGCTAATGTGCTTTCGAACCGCGTCTGAAAGTGCGTGGTAACACTTCGTTAGAGCGATGAAGAGTTTCATTGATTGCTCCTCATATGGTTGTGACTGTTCAGACTGGTTCATCTATTTACCTATTTGCCTGTTTGAAGATGCGCTTCAACAAACCATGTGTACTTGTCGATACCGCGCGAAACCTCCGTGAAGAGATCCGCGTAACGCTGGTCATCCAGTTAAGCTGCCATATTAAGTGCTCGCCGTGCGAGGTGTCCAAACGATGCTAGTGCACTAGTGAGGGCGTTACCATGATCATACCCATCAGATATATCAATGGGATATTCCGATAGCGATGACGCGGCTGACGCAGGCCTCACGGTCCCGACTGTTGAACCACGCAACTGAACTGCGCGCTCAGCAATGAGGTCGACGTAATTCAGCACAACACTTGCGACATCATCAAACAGTTCATGCAGTGCTATGAATGAACTTCCTTTAACATTCCAATACGCCCGCTTTGACTGCGAGTAGAGGTCCGACGCATCTGCAAGGCGTGCAATAACCAACTTGATGATTCTTTCTCGCGTTTTGCCGGGTAGATCGTTTTTGGTTGGATTCATGAGTTTCTCCCTCGAGAACCCTTGAGATTATATTGAAGTCATATATCTTGTCTTCAAAATAATCAGTCTCAAACTATTATACGGATACCAATTAAATTGGTTTCCATTAGAATCACCCGGTTTAAACTTTTTTTCGTCTCGTTGCCGCTCAACCCATTCGTATTATCGATAGATGATACGTGGCCACCTGCGTGGTCAGTCAACCGGGCCCGTGTCATACTACCAAAGATATGCGTCCCATACGATGCAGAGGAATGACGTTGAATTCTACTGATAGGGTTATACTTATAACGGGTGGCAGCAGTGGCATTGGGCTTGAGTTGGCGCGTTTGCTGCTTGCAAGCGGGGCGAGTGTCGCAATATGCGGGCGAAACATCGAGAAACTTGAGCAGGCTATTGGGTCTCTTCAGCCATCAAATGACAAGTTTCATGCGATACAGGCGGATGTAACGAGCGGAACTGATGTGGATAACATGGTTGCTTCCGTCGTTGGCAAATTTGGTAAGATAGATGTGCTGGTTAACAGTGCAGGTGCCGGATACCTGGGTTCCTGCTTGGATACCGACGATGAGACAATAGAGCGCCTGTTCAAGGTGAATGTTTACGGTACTATGCGTGTGTGCCGAACCGTTTTACCGCTTATGACCGGTGCGAAAAGTGGGCACATCGTGAATTTATGCGGCATATTGGGCGTGAAAACTCTTGCCGGAGCCTCGCTGTACACGGCCACCAAGCATGCGCTTGTTGGATTTGGTGGTAGCCTCTCCCAGGAAGTCAAGCGTAGCGGGGTTAAGGTAACCAGTCTCTGCTGCAGCGGCGTGGATACACCGTTTTGGGAGGGGATTGCGGGAAAACCGCGTGCAGAGATGCTGCTGTCTGCTGTTGATGTAGCTACCGAGATCTGCTGCATACTGAACCAACCGTCACACACGGTCGTTAATCAGGTAATCATGCAGCATGTGGCGCATCAGGTTTGAAATATTCATAATTGAAAGGGGACCGTGCGGCACGGTCGAGTCGTGATTTAATACTAATGAAGCGTTCTCCCATCCTGATTCTTTTTGTGACCCTCTTTCTGGATCTGCTCGGTTTCGGGCTTATCATTCCGCTCATCCCGTCCTACATTGAGCACTATGGTGGTAAGCCGTGGGTGGGAGGAGCGCTTTTGGCCTGCTATTCCCTCATGCAGTTTGTTTGCGCTCCGTTATGGGGAAAGCTATCCGACCGTATCGGTCGCCGCCCGGTCATTCTCGCTGGGTTAATAGGATCTGCGAGCGCCTTTCTGGCATTTGGCCTGGCACCAAACCTCCTGGTGCTCTTCATTGCGCGCGTGTGCGCTGGCGCGCTTACTGCTGCCAGCCTACCAACTGCGCAAGCGTATATCGCTGACGTTACGCCACCAGAAAAGCGTTCTGGCGGTATGGCGCTGCTGGGCATTGCTTTTGGTTTAGGATTTGCTTTCGGCCCAGCAGTAGGAGGCTATGCAGCCAGGTACTCGCTACCAATCCTGCACAATGCACCCATCCAGACGCCCGCATTGATTGCTGCCGGGCTTAGCTTCCTTAATTTTTTGTGGGCAGTATTTATGCTTCCCGAGAGCCATTTTCCGGGCGACCCGCCTGCAGGATTAAAACAGGAGAGCCTGTTCACTGTCTTTCCAGACATAGCCAGGGTAATGAGCAATCCGCAGGTTAAGGCGCAAATGCTGGTCTACGCGTTTGTTACCTTTTCGTTCACGGCGGTAGAGTCCGCATTCTCCTGGCTAATCATTCTAAGATTTCATGATGTCCTCTCTGTAATGGCTCAACATCTGTGGACCTCCGCTCATCCCGGATTGCTGTGGACGAGTATGACGGCTCACGCAAGGGAGCTGCAGGTTGAGGCTATGCAGGGCGCTGAAACAAGCCACATATTCCTCCTTGTAGGCGTGACTTCGCTAGTTGTACAGGGCTTCATAGTTAAGGGCCTAACAAGGATTTTGCCCGAGAACAGGATGGTAATGGTGGGTGTGTTTCTCATGGTGTTGGCACTCATGGGAATTGCAGTAGCTCATACCCTTGGTGCCATGGAGTGGGTGAGCGTAGTACTTGCCATTGGTACCAGTATGAATAACCCCGCCCTCTTTGCACTCATTACGCAGGCCGCCGGGCCAAACGAGCGAGGCACTCTAACGGGCGCTCAGCAGGGGCTTGGCAGCTTGGCGCGTATCATTTCACCACCGATAAATACCTATATGGTCCAAAAGAAGGCATCACTTCCGTTTTTCGCGTCTGCCGCTATCATGCTGGTTGGGTTTATGCTCAGCCTTCGACTAAAGCCTTTAAACCAAAATGCTGCCGATAGTAACAACGATGGGGCGCAAGGTGCTGTGCACCCCTGATATTTCTGTTTAGCTCTGCTATTGACCCTACGAGACGACTGTGCGCTTGAAAGTCCATTTTCCTAGTACAGATTCCGGTTTTTGGCCGTCGACCTGTTAGAAACTGTTGGAACAGGCAGTGTTAATGGAAGAAAAATGTGCAGGCAATCGCTTAAAGCGAAACGACGGTCAGCCATTTAGACCGTCAGGTTATCGCCTCGAAGGAGTAGAGAGAAATGAGCAATTCGCAGATTGGATCTCACGAGGACCCCATCAAATTGACGAAACGCGAGCTAGAAGTGTTAACGCTCGTGATTGAAGGGAAATCCAGCAAGGAAGTAGCTGATATGCTTTACGTTAGCAAGAGAACGGTGGACTTCCACCTTGCTAACGTTTATGAGAAACTGCAGGTGACCAACAGGGTACAGGCATTTCGCATGGCAGCCCGCCTGGGCCTCATATCCTTCGACTCGCAGATGGCTGGTGTTTAA
>JAJZFK010000449.1 GCA_021805405.1 bacterium | reverse complement strand
ACCCGTTTGGCCACAAGATTGAACCACAAAGAACGATCTGGTACCAGAGCAGGTTTTTGCGGGCCAATCTCCATTTTCGAAATCGTGAGTTCTATTTGCGTGACTTGCAGGTGTATAACGATCTCTATCCGCAGCCATATCTCACGGTACCGGCTACGATTCATGGAATAGAACAGCGTATGCTTGCGGTGTTGGACGGATACCACTGGAGTGATGACAATGTGCAGGCTGGCAAACCAGGTACGAGAGCTGCGGGTAGGTTTGCACGGGTAGACGACTCCGGAACAGTGACGCCGTTGGAGATGGATGGTTCGCCTGTTGTTACTGAGAATGCAAATTCGCTTACTGCCACGGTGAGCCTCTCTAGCGGTGGGGCGATGGATGTGCAGTTTAGCGAGCGAGAACTCGGATTCAGGGTGACCAGGACACCAAAACAGGCACGACTCCAGCTTATTTTCGACTGGGTTACGGACCGCAGTGCTCTGCACAGCGTAGAACCGCACCAGCTTCATTACAGCTACCGCGATTTCGCCTACCACGTTCGCGTGGTGAACGGAGTTGCAAATGCTACGAAATCGGGGGTAGTCATCACGGCTGGTAAAAGTGGGACACTAACCTTGCGAATGGCACAGTAGGTGTAGCCGCTTACCTACCTTCGTGCAGGGCGGTTGGACTTTAAGCCTGATTTCGCCCCGTTGGGTATATGACGTCGATCAATCTGCGATACTGGTAAGGGAAGATGGCAGCATTGGCATAACGGCCGCTGTTCTCTGTGCGTTTGGTTGGTGCCATCTGCCCATTCGTGTTGCCAGCTTAAATGATGAGGTCACTCACTGCGCTTCTTCTAAACTTCGCTAATGGTTAGCCATCGGCATTGCTTTTGGCCGCAACGATACCACTACTGCAATGCCAGGTGGTACCGTTACCAGCGCACCAATGCGGCCCGGAACCACGCCGGTCACCATCCTGGCCGGGATGTTTGAGGAGATCTTTTTGCCCTTCCACGTAGCCTGCACGAGTGCACTGTTGGGAGTCAGTTCACCTTCATCAAATTCCACAAGCACAGGTACCGGGCTGGCATTGTAGTTACACACCAGCGCCGACTGCCATTCGTTGGCTTCCTTGGGGCCCATCGTCACCGACAGACGCCAGGGCTGTAGTACAGATTGATGTACGGTGCTACCGTTTACGTTTACCAACAGGTAGTGCAGGAACCCACCTTTTTCTGGTGCTGCATCCATGGGGGCTCCGGCACCGCCCGTTACGACGTAGTGTACGCCCTGATGCACGGACGCATAGTAGATGTGCTCATGGCCGCTAAATACATACGCGACATGGTATTGAGCAAATAGACTCTGAAGTGCCTTTCGCATAACCGGATTTTTAAGCGCGTCCTCTGGGAAGAGTGGATAGAGCGGATGGTGCATAAAAACAAAGATGTGCTGCGCGCCACTGTTTGCAGCGAGGTCGGTACGAAGCCAGTTCAGCTGCTGACTACTGAACCCGCCATTGGCACCCACCTCCTCTGTATCCAGGGCGATAAAGTGACATGCACCATAGTTGAACGACCCATAGAGCGAGCCCATTTGTTGCTCGTATACCGACTGCAGGCCGGGCCGGTTATAAATCTCGTGATTGCCTGGTGCGTTGTAAATAGGTGTTCCGGCGGTACGTGCATCTGCCAGGAAATGCTGGTATTCCCTGGCAGCCTCACCAGGGGTATCCGTAAATCCGTAAATGGTGTCGCCGGTCCAAAGGGTGAACGCGGGATGAATCCGGCTGATTTCTTTGAAAATGCGATTAGCAGTAGGTGGCATGGGTACGCCACGACCCGCTGCCCTGTTGTCTCCGCTTACGACAAAGTAAAAGTGGTGGGGATTTGGAGGCTGAGTCAAAGTTGCGCCAGTCCGCAGTGGCACCAGTGGTTTTGTCGGTGGCGCGGCAAGTGATGATCTGCAGAGTAATAACATTACGGTTAAAAGCCACAAACCCTTCATAGAGACCGCTCCTATGTTATAAAGGCGTTGCGAAAGTTGACTATTAGAGAGGTTGTTCGTGAGCTCTCATTCATCCTGCCGCATTTGCAAAACTTAACAGAATCTTAACCGTCGACGGCTGATTGTATTAACGTTTGACGTTTTCCGGAATTGGAAGCTGTCGTTCGCGGGCTGCCGTTGGAGGTAGAAGGTTGAAGATGACGTTGATCTGTTTGCTGCGCAACCGATAGGATATGCCTACCTGCATGCAGTCAAAATTACGCAGGACCGCGAGTTCACCGTCATAGGCACGCGAGTGGTCGAGATCGATAAATGATTGAATTCCAAATGCCCAGGGGCCGCCTACCTGATACATGAGACGCAGGTCATTTCGTACATCGCGCCTATCGAAAAGGAACGGTGTCTTGCCAGCAGCGCTAAGGTAGCGGTAGGCAGCTGCGAATCGTGACGTGCGCGTTGGAACGTAGTCAATTTCTGCTTCGGGGGACAGTATATTATAAATACTTCCAGTGGTGTACAGGTTTAACCAGCCAGATGCTGCTACGCGGAAAGATATTCGCCGACCTATAAGAATGGGCTGGCTGGCGGCGCGCAACCTGAGAGCTAAGCGGCCGGCCTGTGCTCCAGATGGGTCCTCACGCAGGTAACCAAACGAAGCGCGCGCATTAAGTAGGAGAGGCGCACCGGGTATTCGCTGTAGAGCACCTTCCGCACTACCCAGTATGCGCGTGTCCGGTGTTGCCGAAGCGGGTGGAGTATGCCCAAGAATATTAGTGACGCGTACGCCAAGCTCCGGGAATCGTGAAATAACCAGGTTGTTGTAGCTTCGGTTATAGACAAGCTCACGGTTCTGAATGAGCGCGTTAGCCGTGGACCGGGGTGAAAACTGGAGGTTAAGGTCGTTGGCAGCGTAATCGGAGTAGATTGGCGGGTTCAACAGGCTCATTGTTGAGCGCAGCGGGTCATTCGCACCATATAAGAGGTCGCTGGGGGGGGCAGCGTCCTTTGAAGTGCCGGCAATGTCCTGCTCGTACGATATGTCGCCGGTTGGCAGGTGCCTCAAATTGACGCGCAGATTGAGATCGAAGTTTTTGTGTTGTGTGAGAATAGGTGTTCGATGGATCTGCACAAATATGCCGTCGGTGCTGTTATAACCGGGTAGTGGAGTGGGTGCACCTCCCCCGGCATGCAGCGATATCTTGTAACTTGGAAGCGTAATGAGTTTCGTACTACCTGCGTAGAATGTGACATCGCGTGCTACGATTACTTTACCAGGTGTAACAGTGAGCGTATGCGCTTTTACAAGGTAGTCCGGATGCGCATGGATGCAGGTGGTGAATGTGCCATCAAACAGTTCGTAGGAGCCGTCGGCTTTTGCGGTGATCTTCTTGCCGCGCATGCGAAAATAGTCGGTCTCTACAATAGCGTTGTTAACCGATCCTTCGCGTGTCTTGACATCGTAGACCATGTGATCGCCGAGAAAGGTGCCCTCGCTCCGTTGAATTCGCACCGGCCCAACAGAGGTCGCAATTCCAGACACAGCATTGTACGCGAAATCGGGAGTTGTAAGCGTCGTGATACTGTTGTTCACAGGATCCGTGAATTCAACCACGACGTTACCCGTCGCGGTGACGCTGCCGGTAACAAGGTCCTGGTGCAGATGAGAAGCGTGTTCTACAATAATCTGTGCCTGCCTGGTTTGGAGGCCGACCGGTACCGGCGGTTTGCCTTGAGCGAAGCACGCAAGTGGGGCCCGAAGACAGATTGCGGTTGTGAGCGGAATTAGTGAACCCAGTTTGCGCATAGCGATATACGATTTGCTCATCGGCCCCCATCCGTCAGCAGTTTGATTGCCGCGTGAATGATATCTGCAGCGCTTGAACCTGTTCCCTTGTTTTGGGCGACAGCGCGCTCTGCCGCGCGGCGGGAGTCCAGCCTGGCAAACCCCAAGCTAACAAGCGCTTCAACCGCATCGTCGAATTCGGCACCCGCGGAAGCTAGGGGCACTGGAGCGGAAGGCGTGGCTACACGGTTTTCTAGGGCGATTGCGGCTAATTTGTCACCTAGTTCCAGGCAGATTCGCTGCGCAAGCCGCTGCCCAACGCCGGGTGCCAGCGAAACCGTTTTGGTATCGCTGCTCGCTACCGCCCTTGCAAGCTCCTCAACCGAAAGCGTGGAAAGTAATGCCAGAGCGACCCTCGGACCTACGCCTGACGCCGAAATGAGAACTTTGAACGCGACCAACTCCTGCACCGTGACAAAACCATACAGAGACAGGTCATCTTCACGTACCACTAGATGGGTGTGCAGGCAGATGGGCACGCCCGGTGCGTTTGCAGTGCCCGTTGACGAAGTGGGGACGTTAACAAGGTACCCAACTCCTGCAACGTCTAATACCACGATGCCGGGCTCCGAACGTGCCACCTTTCCGGTGAGTTGCGCAATCATTGAGATCCTAGTAGACCACTTTATTGAGCGGGTACTCTACAATTCCCTCGGCACCCCCGCGCTTTAGCTGGGGCAA
>JAJZFK010000349.1 GCA_021805405.1 bacterium | reverse complement strand
AGAATAAGCCTTCTGCCACTGTTCTCGCCTAGCCACTGTTGCCAGGGCGCAAAGAACCAGCTGGTAGGGCTGGTAACATTACCCCATTGGTCCGAGGGCTCAAAGTCTTCGGCCCACACATCCCGCCTGCCAATCCATTTTGCGAAGCTGTCGACCTGGGCCGGACCTTTGGGTGCACCCCAGCGGTAGACGCCGAGGTGAGTGGGCAACGGTGCCGTTGGAGGTTTGCAGCGGGCGGCCAAAGGCGCGAGCAGCACGACGACGCAAGTTGCAAGGCCTGCAGGTTTTATAGGACGCATTGGGTATCCCGTAACTAACAAATATAGCCAGCATAATACCGCACCTGGGTGAAATGACGCTCACAGGTGCATTCAGAGATAAACACTACGCGCAGTTACAACTCTGGTGTGTAAGCGCCAAAGTTACTTAACCGGGATAACCTTCACGGTATGATGGATGTAAAGCACGGTTGCCAACTTCGTGCAGGTGTTTGCCGTTACCCGGTAGACAAATCCGCGCTGTTTAAACGGGTTGTACCCGCTCACGTAGTACGAGCCACTATCGCAAACTACATCGGTTAGCCACCTCGGCCGAAAATCATGCAGCACAGTCTGCTTGCCGGTGCAAGTATCTACCTGCAGGAGCAGATGCCCCTTCCGCAGCGTCCCGGCAAGAATTACCAGTGTGTGGGGTGCGACCTCTAAGAATCGCGGAGTTGGTTGGCCCATCGAATCCATCCCGAAGTGATCAAGCTTACTCACGGTTCGAATACCTTGAGATGACGGAGAGTAACAGAAAAGCACAGGATCGTAGCGGTGGGCAGTGAGATAAAGACCGTAAAGTCGAGATTTGCTAGCATAAAGCCCTATGGGTAGACGTTGCTTGTTTGCTAACGAGTAGTTCACCTTAAAACCTGTTCCGTCTTCACGAAGGGAGTAGATAACTCCCGCAGAATGTTGCCCACCGTTAATCGTGATGCCGTACAGCCTGTTGCCCAACAACGCAAGAGGACCGCTGGCAGGATATGCAGGCACATTCGCTTTACGAGATTTGTCCTTTATAAATGCATGCAGTACTGTTAGCCCATTGGTTACCGGGTTTAACGCATACACTGTACCACCACCGCCCGGTCCACCACCTTGGCATGTGCCATATAGTCGGTTGGTGGTGGTGTTTGCCAGTAGCGGCGACGAAGGAGCAAACCCTGTAGCTTTATAATCTTTATTTTTTGGGCATGTTATGTATTTGAGCGGATACAGAGCGTGATCGTCTGGCACCACGCGCTCGATAGAACCGTTGCGCACGGATACAAGACTTTGCGTCGTAAAATCCGCGCCGCGATCCCACGCTGTAGCCACCGACGGCACAGTATCCTCGGGCAAGCTTATAAGTATCTTGATCTTGTTACTATGCGTATCCACCTGTAGCACAGAATATATAGTATCTCCCGACGGAGTTGCCATCATGGAGATGAGATATTGGAACGGAGGAGTGACAGGTTGACTGGCTACAAGCTGCACACTCAGCATTGCTAGAACCGTGCATAGAAATGTTCGTAAGCTCACGGGTGACCCTCCCTACAACCGGCAATACCGTAGCTGCTGCATAGTTCTATAGACTTAACGCGCGCCTTACACACACAAGAATTATACTGCTCTTACAGTCATTTACCCACGGAAATTTCACGGAATAACGAATTAACGACGTGCTCAACCGCCCGATGCTTTTTACAGGTTGACAGCCACTGCCATACACGGGTAACCTTTCAGCAGGTCAACGCAACTGGCGCAATGGAGAGGTCACTCCGGGGAGCGTTGGGCCAACACTTTAGAGCCGCGCGCCTGGGCCTGCCTTATTACCCATCCGGGCAATGGTTCGGGCTGTTTCACTAGCCCCATGCTGTTGTTCCCGGTATCAAAGGAAACAGACATGGCAAATAGACCGCTCGCTCTTCTTAGCGTCTCCAACAAAAACGGACTGCTGCCCTTCGCACAGGGCCTTCATGATCTCGGCTATCAGCTCGTATCCACAGGGGGCACAGCATCGTCGCTTCAGGCGGCTGGCCTACCTGTAACACAGGTCAGCGAACTCACCGGCTTCCCCGAAATGCTTGAGGGTCGCGTAAAAACGCTGCACCCAGTTGTCCATGGCGGTATCCTTGCGGACCGTAGCAAGCCAGACCATATGACGGCTATTGAAGATAAAGGGATTGGCCGAATTGATGTGGTGTGCATCAACCTCTACCCGTTTGCCGCTACCGTCGCAAAGCCTGACGTCACCCTTGCAGACGCCATCGAGAACATCGACATTGGCGGTCCCGCCATGATAAGGTCCGCTGCCAAGAACCATGGCGGGGTTACCGTGGTGGTGAATCCCGAGGATTATATGGTGGTGCTGGATGAGATGCGCGCCAACAGCGGGTCAACGACTCTCGCAACACGTCAACGGTTGGCCGTGGCGGCGTTCACACACACTGCACAGTACGACACACTCATTAGCACATGGCTAGGCTCCAATATGCTGCCGGCGGACAGCACCGAAGGAGAATTACCAGGTGTGCTCAGCCTTGCATATAACCGTGCGTTCACCTGCAGATATGGCGAAAACCCCCACCAGCGGGCTGCGTTTTACACCGCACCGGGAATTACCGAACCCTGTGTGGGTACTGCCAGGCAGGTGCACGGCAGAGAGCTCTCGTTCAACAACATCTATGACCTTAATGCCGCTCTAGAAACAGTTAAAGAGTACAGCGAGGAGGAGATGGCTGCCGCAGTAATAATTAAGCACGCCAATCCATGCGGTGCCGCGCTAGGTGCTTCGCTTGCCGATGCGTTCAGGAAAGCACGCGCCGGCGATCCTGTCTCCGCTTTTGGAGGTATTCTCGCGGTAAGCAGGGTTGTGGATCTGGCAGCAGCGAAAGAGATCACCGGCAAGAACACCTTCTTCGAAGCAATTATTGCCCCAGGGTATGACACCGACGCAATGGAGATGCTCACAAGCAAGAAGAGCTGGAGCGCGGATCTTCGTCTGCTGGTGGTAGGCGATCTTCAGGGGTGGCGCGCCAAGGCAGCCTCAACCGGCCTCGACCTCAAGCGCGTAACCGGCGGGCTGCTCGCGCAGACACCAGACCATATTGTTGTAGACGCGTCCGCCCTGCGCGCAGTAACCGACCGATTACCTACCCAGGACGAGATTGACGAACTGCTATTTGCCTGGCGCGCCATGCGTCACGTGCGCAGCAACGCCATAGTCTTCTCAGCTGGCCGGCAACTCATTGGCGTTGGTGCCGGGCAGATGAACCGCGTGCAGTCTGTTCGCCTTGCCGTAAACCAGGCGGGTGAGCTCGCGAAGGGTGCAGTTCTCGCATCCGATGCTTTTTTCCCCTTCCCGGATGGGCCAGAGGCGGCAGCACAAGCGGGTATTACCGCAATCATTCAGCCCGGCGGAAGCAAAAAGGATCAGGAGACCATCGATGTCTGCAACCAGTATAACGTAGCCATGGTCTATACCGGCATCCGACACTTCCTTCACTAACCATCCATACCACCACATCTGCCAGCGCCATGCATAGCGGCTCTGCTGGCAGTTGTGGGTTAGGCGGGTATCGAACCAGCAGGATACCACCCCCCTGGAAGTGCCCACACGCTCTGTAGGCATATCGGTAACCCCTAATAACAAACTCCCACCCGGGCTTCCAGCAATCGCTCAACGCACGCGTAAGAAGTATAATAGCCCGTCACGGCGTATAATGATTAATGGGCACACGATTATGAGTGCCAGCCAGTGGGAAATGAGGTGCGCTGGAAATGGGCATTGATACCGTTGAAAAGGCCATCGAAGAGATTCGAAACGGCCACATAGTGATCGTTACAGACGACGAAGATCGTGAGAATGAGGGCGATTTTATTTTTGCTGCCGAGAAGTGTACTCCGGAAGCAATCAACTTTCTTATAACCCAAGGCCGCGGTATTCCCTGTGTTGCGGCTACGGCAAAACGGCTGGATGAGTTGCAACTGCCTATGATGGTGTCGCAAAATACTGCACGGCTTGGCACCGCCATGACAATTACTGTGGATGCCTGCAACGGCACGACTACAGGTATATCAGCCTATGATAGGTCGCGAACAGTCTCCATTTTTGTTGACGACAACGCGGTTCCAGATGACCTCATGCGCCCCGGCCACATCATCCCGCTTAGAGCCGTTGATGGTGGTGTTCTGAAGCGGGCAGGGCACACGGAGGCAACGGTGGACCTTTGCCGGATGGCGGGTCTGAAACCAGTGGGCGTCCTGTGCGAGATAGTGGGCAACGACGGCCAGATGGCGAGGATGCCGGAGCTGGAACGTATCGCCCAAGAGTTTGGTCTCACGATCATCACTGTGGCCGATCTTATCGCCTACCGTCGTCGAACAGAACGCCTCATCACTCGCGTGGCAGATACCGTGCTACCAACCGGTAAATATGGTGAATTTCGGATAGCTGCATACGAGGCGAGCGTTGAACCCTATCACGTTGTGGCGCTC
>JAJZFK010000417.1 GCA_021805405.1 bacterium | reverse complement strand
GATCTCTGTGGGATTAGACAACCCCTTTTGTGACGCTGCCTGGAACGCGCTTATCATACCGGCGATGGTTCCTAGCAGGCCCAGCAGCGGAGCAATATTAACGATGGTCTTAATAACTGTGAGATTGGCCTCAAGTGCGGGGATCTCGTTAGATGCCTCCTGTTCCATCGCCATCTCAATGGCATCGGCAGACCGGCCAGCGTTTTTTAGGCCTCTGGCAAGCATGCGACCAAGGGGCTTGTTTGTATCATTGCAAAGCTTTTCCGCCTTTTGAAGATTGGATCCTGGGTCATTCCCGGTCACAGATCTAATTTCGTCTAAAAGTTCATCACCATCCATCACAGCTTTTCGCATCACGAAAAGGCGTTCTATTACCAAAGCGATGAGTAATACGGAGGCGATGATGAGCGGGTACATCATAAACCCGCCCTGATGTATAAACTGGGCGACAGCAGACATTCTTGTTGTGATCTCCAGAAAATAGTAGCGAACGGGCATAGAGCATCGCTTGCAGCTACGTGTGTCTTCCGGGCACACACAGGCGTACCACGGGAAGGGAAGCGCGGAACAGGCGTTAACCGTTCATTAAGGATTTGATTTGTGCGACGAGATTGAACTCATGAAGATGGAGATCAGACGAGAGGCGGACCGCGGGTGCAGGGCGAAAGCGAACGGCGAGTGGTAGTTTCAGCAAGGGAGACTGTAGGCAGCAGTGCTACGTGGATAATCGAAAGGTGGAACACAGCTGGAACGATGGCCGGAGAAAGGGAACTTGCCTGCCATGTGCAGAAGGGACAGAATCCCTCTTTGGAGTACTGCTGATGACCACTGTGGATGACGTCCTGCCTGGGACTAGGGGCGTTTTGAGAGAACTGAAGTGGGTGGCCAGAGATATCCAGACCTTTGTGGTCATGCGTAAGAGCGCCCACCGTGCATAGAAACAGATACAGACCGGTAAGAAATACCGATGTGTACCTGGTGCGACGATCCAGATTGTGACGTCGTTTGTGGTGGTGCATCGCCCTTTTCTATCTTGCGCTGTAGCTACCCACGCCGCATATTTACGGCATTCGTTAACTATACGGTGCATGGAAGCAGGATCGTTTCGTGCTAACTCCGGTATTAGTATATCACGCCCTTGTTGTTGCGCGAAATAGACGGGTAATGGAAGCGGAATAGGCACGGTGTCATTTCCGTAATTTGCAAGAGCTTTTATTACGCAGTAGGTTGGGTGGCAGGGGTTAGAATTCAAATTCAGGACACTGTGACGATCGTGATCGTACCGTAGTTAACAGCGTAACACATTGGTAAGGCGGAGTGAGGGGCATTGTATGCCACGCATTTTTATAAGTTGGAAGGGCTGGTTTAAGCGCCCAGTCTCAACCAGGCGCTTAAACCAATGAGAAACAGAGGGAGCGGGCTTGATGCGGTGTGGGCCCTGCCGCGACAATCAGTTAGTGTGCTATCACGATTGGCGACGCATTTCCCGAAGTGTCTACCGCACAAACACCTATTGTGTAGTACTTATATACGGTGACCGTAGTAGACGTTGAACGAACGAGTGGGCGCCATCCTCCGCCACCTCCACGGCCAGACCTCGCATAGTAGTAGAAGACCTGGTAGTATGCCACCGCGACGTTGTCGTGTGATGCGCCCCAGGAAATCACCGCGTTCAATCCCACAGTCCGCACCGTGTGGGGATTAACTGGTGCTGTAGGCGGCTCGGTGTCGCCAGTAACGAAAGATAGCTGGTGTGTAGCCTCCACTTCGCCGGAATTGTCCTCCGACCAGAAAACAAGCGTATCGTGCCCAACCGGAGCGTAGAAATTCGTGCTGTACTTTTGTACTGGGCCACCATTGACTGTATAGAATGTAGCCATCACCCCGGAAGCATTATCAGTAGCAGTAATCTGTACGTTTTCGCCGTAATGTGTCGCGGCAGTAACCGGCGGCGTCATGTCGATATTCACATTCGCACTTTCCAGGTTCTCGGTTAACCCTGTGATGTCCACACTCCAGAACGTGAGCAGATGTGAACCTTCCCCTGTCACTGCAAACTGACCCGTGTACGTTTTTGCAGTGCCCCCATCCAATGAGTAGTACGTAGCCTTTACGGGGTTGTAACCAGCCTTTGCATTGAGTGTGACGTTAACTGCACTGTGAAACCAGCCATTTAGACCGTGGGTCCCAGTAAGCAAGGCGGAGGTATTTGGAAGTTGCGAAACCGGAATTACGGATCCAGAAACGATAGTAAGGGTGATGACAGACCCGCCGCCTGGTCCAACAGTAGTATCTACAATCAAGTTACTTAGGCTGGGATCTGTAGAGAAACTTGCACCCTTAACCGGATCGAGCGCGCTGGTATAAGTCAGTAACAGGTTATCAGAGGTAAGAGGAGTATCGTAACTTCCCGAAATTGCGGTAGTATCGCCATCTGTTGAGGATGTTGCAGAGTTGGTGAATATTCCGCCAGCAGCCACAATACTTATGTCAACCATGGAGTCCTGCGTGAAGTTGTAATCAAACGTTCCGGTTGCCGCACTACCGTCACTAAGATGTACATTGTACAATTGAAATCGCACAATCTGGTCTGCGTGACTAGCAGTCGCCATAACCGCACACAAAAGTGCAACTGCCACCGTGCAAAGCAGCCGGCGAAGATGCATTATCGATCGATTATCCATAGGTTCTGGTCTCCCATCAGTAGCTTGAAATACCTTGTTGGCTGGATCTACTGGCATGACCACCCAGCCCTACAGGGCATAATCCTCGCGAAATACGTAATCGTACTCGTTGTTCGCTGAGTTCGTAGTTTCGTAAGAATGTACTTCATGCGTTTAAAGCAGCATGTGAACGGAATTGCGCAGAATAAACTGTTGCAGTAAAACAAATTTGATGATTGTGCGTGCCGATACCATACTACATTAATAAGAACCTAAAATGCGCGCAATAAATACATATACTACAAGGCTTTCAAAAAAGATTCGCGTATCCTTTTGGGCCAGCACTACGGGGAGCTCGTGATAGGCGCTTAAACGTGTTCTAATACAGGACTACCTGCAAAAAAGCATAAGGATGCCAGCAGGTTCAGTGATTAACGTATTTGCGAGGAAGTCTGTTCGTCAGGGTGGTGGGAATCTCGTGAACAGTGGTGGCAATAGTTGCTGCGATTTCATTGGCGGTTATCTTATCGCTACCGGGCCCGCCAAGGCAGCATGCAACATCACCGGGTTTTACGTATGGTAAGTCGGTTACGTCTACCACGATTTGATCCATGCAAACTGCCCCCAGAATGTGGGCACGGTGACCACCCAGGATTACTTGCCCCTTATTTGAGAGCCGACGGGGGTATCCGTCACCATAGCCTATGAGAACCGTAGCCAGGCGCGATTCCCGTGTGAGTCGATGGATACCACCATAACTGATGGGATGTCCGGCGGGAAGTGTCCGCACGGTAGCTACACGAGCATATACCGACATGGCAGGTGCGATCTGTTGAACAGCGTTATTAGTGTCTGGCTGAATACCGTAGATGAGTAGGCCAGGTCGTACGAGGTTTCCCATAGGGTCATCCAGTGAGACTATCGCCCCACTAGCATCTAGATGGATCCAGGGGAATTTCGCCCCCGCCGCTTGAAGCGCCTGGTAGGCCTGTTGAAACATGACCTGCTGTGTGGGGTTGAGTGTGGCATCACTTGCACCAATCGGGTCGGAGTAGTGCGTACTTAACCCTTGAGGAAGGAAGCCCAGCTCCAGCGCGCGCCGGTATAGGGCGACCGCATATTGTGGCAGCGATCCGGAACGACCCATGCCAGTGTCTATCTCAAGGTGAATTGGTAAATTGGGTTTGCAGGGATGGCGTTTTAGCGTCTCGAGCTGTTCTACATCGCCTATGGTAGGAATGACAACTCCTTGGCCAATAATCTCGGCCTGGCCAGGGGCAAACGGACAGAGAAGACATATTGGGCACTTGAGGTTGAGTGGAGCAAGTAAAGCTGCCTCGTCTACAGTAGCAACGCCCAGCCAGGTAGCACCGCCTTTGACCGCAGCCTGTGCGCTTGCAGCCATGCCGTGCCCATAACCGTCTGCCTTAACTACAGCCATTATCTCACGGTTTGCACCAATGAACTGCCGCACCCGCACGACGTTTGTGCTTATGCATTGCAAATCAACTTCCACCCAGGCCCTGTCATCTGCTGCCACTTTAATCCTTTCAAATTGTCGTGCTAACTAAAAATAGGTGCAACATCTCTTTTAACGGAGTGTCTTACCCTGTAGCAGCTCGATCAGGGTAAATCCCTGTTGCTCCTCAAACTGTACCGCTCAGTCCTCCTGGCTGTTGTGCAGAGGTGGAGATTGGCCGACGCGTATCAACCTGGTAGGCGTCGGCCCTATTTTTTATCTCTGGCGAGGCGCAGTGCGCGAGCTAGAGGGCTCTCTGCTTCCTCCGGTTTTACATCTGCAGCGTCGCTATACAGCCGCCACTCTTCGCGTTCAGGATCGAATATATCACCGGCCCGCGTCTCTGGATCCGTC